>JAGWUU010000161.1 GCA_028868335.1 Sphingomonadales bacterium
GTTGCTCGAAACCGGGCGCATGGCATGAGCGCGGCCGTGCATCGCCAGGCCGAAGCGCGTGCCGGATGGTTGTTGTCCGGCCCGGCACTCGTGGCAATCTTCGTTTTCTTTTGTCTTCCGGCGGGCGCCGCGGTCCTGCTCAGCCTTACCGATTTTGACATCTATGCCCTGGCGAACTGGAACAACCTTCGTTTCGTCGGGCTTGGCAATTACGCGGCGCTGTTCACCAATCCGCTGTTCTGGCAGGCGCTCAAGACCACTCTGCTTTATGTGATCATCGGAACGCCGTTGATCCTGACCCTTTCGCTGGGCGCAGCGATGCTGGTCAACGCGCGATCGTTGGCGTTGCGTGGTCTGTGGCGCGCGGCGTTCTTCGCGCCCTACGTTACAACCTTGGTCGCGACAGCGGTTGTGTGGAAGTACCTGCTGCACACCAGGTATGGCATGATCAACTTCGCGCTGGGCAAGCTGGGCCTGCCCGCGGTCGACTGGCTGGGCGAGCCCTCGGCCGCTGTCCCGGCAATAATGCTGTTCGTCGCGTGGAAAAGCTTCGGCTACAATATGGTGATCTTCCTCGCCGCTCTGCAAACCGTCCCGCGAGAGCTGGAGGAGGCAGCGCTGATCGATGGTGCGGGGTTCCTGGCCAGGCTGCGCCACGTGACCCTGCCCGCAATCGGACCGACCGTATTGCTGGTGGCGATCATGACGGTCAGCGCGATGTTCCAATTGTTCACCGAACCCTATGTGATGACGCAGGGCGGCCCCGCCCAAGCCACGATAACCCTGCCCTACTTCATGTACGAGGAGGGCTTCCGGTGGTGGAGCCTGGGCTCTGGCGCCAGCGTGGCGGTAGTGTTGTTCCTGTTCATACTGGCTGTAACCGCCGTTCAGTATCGCGTCGCGGAAAAGCGCGGGGTGGTATGATCAAGCGTATTGCCGTCACATCTGCCGCTGCCTTGCTTGCGCTGCTGACGCTCTTTCCATTGCTGTGGATGCTCGCGGTGAGCTTCATGAGCCCTGGCAGCGCTGCCCAGTTCCCGCCGCCGTTGATCCCGGCTGCGCCCACTCTTGAAAACTACAGGGCACTCTTCGCCAACCACGGTGTCGGACGCTACCTGTTCAATTCGGTTCTGGTGTCGTGCCTCGCGACTGTCCTTGCGCTGACCTTCGTGCTGCCCGCCGGTTATGCGCTGGCGAAACTGCGATTTCGCGGCCGCGCGGCGATCGTCCGCTTTCTGGTGCTGGCGCTGCTTGTTCCAGGTCAGGTCGGTATGCTGCCGCTATTCCTGGAACTCAAGGCGATGGGACTGGTCAATTCCTATGCCGGAGTGCTTGTGCCGTGGCTTGCCGGGATCTTCGGCATTTTCATGGTACGCCAGTATTGCCTGTCGACCCCGGACGCGATGATCGAGGCGGCACGGATCGACGGCGCAAGCGAGACGCAGATATTCTGGCATGTCGTGCTGCCGACGCTGCGCCCGATCATAGCCACCCTGACGCTGTTCGTGTTTCTCAGCGCATGGAACGACTTCATGTGGCCACTGATCGTGCTGGCCGATCAGGACCTTTATACCCTGCCCGTAGCGCTGGCTGCGTTGAGCCGCGAGAACGTGCAGGACATCGAATTGATGATGGCCGGCGCCGTCGTCACTACCCTTCCAGTACTGTTGGTGTTCCTGGCGTTGCAGCGTCAGTTCATCGGCGGGCTGCTTGCCGGGAGCGTCAAGGGATGACGCTGCCCTTCCCTCCCCTGCACATGGATCCGGATCGCCCATGACGACCAATCCCTTCCCCGCCGATTTCCTGTGGGGCGCCGCCACCGCCGCTTACCAGATCGAAGGATCGCCACTGGCTGACGGCGCCGGCCCCTCGATCTGGCAACGGTTCACCCATGATCCCAGGCTGATGGCCGAGAAAGGATCCACCGGCGACATCGCCTGCGACCACTACAACCGGATGGAAGGCGATGTCGACATGATGGCTGCGCTGGGCCTCCAGGCTTATCGCTTCAGCATGAACTGGGGCCGTTTCCTGCCCGAGGGAACCGGCCGGGTGAATGACAAGGGCGCCGATTTCTATTCACGACTGGTCGACCGGCTTCTCGCCAAGGGTATCGAACCACTCGTCACGTTGTACCATTGGGATTTGCCGGCCGCGCTCGACGATCGTGGCGGCTGGCTCAACCGCGACAGCGCGGAATGGTTTGCCGAATATGCAGACGTGGCCTTTCGCAAGTTGGGCGACCGGGTGAAGAAATGGGTTACGCTCAACGAACCCTGGGTAGTTACCGATGGCGGTTACCTGTTTGGCGCCTTGGCGCCGGGACACCGGAACATGTTCGAGGCGCCGATCGCCAGCCATAACCTGATGCGCGCCCACGGCCGGGCCGTGCAAGCCTATCGTGCCGGGTGGAATGACGAAATCGGACTGGTGGTCAACGTCGAACCCAAATACCCAGCCACCGAAAGCGATGCCGATCTGGCCGCAACGGGCCGCGCCGAAGCCTACATGAATCGCCAATATCTCGACCCGGCGCTGCTTGGCTCATATCCTTGCGAAATGAGCGAGGTGTTCGGCGAGGCGTGGCCGAAATGGCCCGCCGGGGATGCCGAACTGATCCGGCAGAAGATCGACTTCCTCGGGCTCAATTACTACACTCGCAACGTGGTGCGGGATGATCCCTCAAGCTGGCCGACCGGTGCCGGACGGGTGCGACAGGATTCGGCGCTGCACACTGAAACCGACTGGGAAGTCTATCCCGCGGCGATGACCCGGATGCTGACCTGGGTGAAGGAGCGCTATGGGGATATTCCGCTCTATATTACCGAAAATGGGGCGGCATTTTCTGATCCCCCGACGGCTGAGGGTGGCAGGCTCGCAGATCCCTTGCGGGTCGATTACCTCAAGAACCACATACGGGCGGTCGGCGATGCGATCGCCGCAGGTGTCGACGTACGCGGCTACATGGTGTGGTCGCTCATGGACAATCTGGAATGGGCGCTTGGCTACTCGAAGCGGTTCGGGATCGTCCACGTCAATTACGCCACGCAGGAGCGCACACCAAAGGACAGCGCCCGGCTCTACAGCCAAGTCATCGCCAGCAACGCCGACGTGCTCTGCGGCTGATCCAGCCAGCCCCCGGTGAAGCCCAGCCGCTTCAGTCCAGCCTTGATGTGCTGGTTCCTGCGCATCACCGACCAAACCAGCCCCGAGCGGTGGTTCTCGATCATGGCGATAATCGGGCCTTGGTCAATTCCGAGATAGTCTCCGTCGACCCAGCCAAGCTTCGGGTCGATCGTGCCTGCGTCAACCTTGGCGCCCACGAAGGTAAAGCTGGGATTGAATGCGTCCTTGAAACCGTACGGCGTGTAGAGCCTGTTCCCCCAGATCTCGCACATCGTGTACAAGGCTGTGAGCGTTTCGGTAGGGGCAAAGGGGATCGAACCTCCCGCCGCGGTCGGCACCACGGTCCCATCATCGACGACGCGGATACCGCTGGCTCCGCGTGCGGCATAGGACATGAACGTTCGAGCCTTCCCGTTTACACTGTAGATGCCCTTGAAGTCGCCAGGACCATCACTGGCGGTCCAGCCCCAGACGGAGTCTGAATAGCTCTTCCACGCATTGGAATTGGCGCGGCCATAGCCCTGCTGGGCCAGCGTGGCGCGGCGCGAATTCTCGAAATAGTCGATGCCGTGGCTGCGGATAAAGGGATCGCCGATCCCGCGAAAGTCGATCCATACGTGCGAATACTGATGACCGAACAGCGGTTCGAACTGCAGGTGCTCCTGTCCGTTATAGGTGCCCCATTCGCTTCCGAGCCGTGCAGCCCAGCCATGATCCCAGGCATCCTGCCCAACCGGGTAAGTTGGCGATCCTGCCGCGAGGACATAGATCAGCATGCCTTCGTTGTAACCGACCCAGTCGTGGGTCTGAAATCCGCTTTCCGGACTCCAGCCCATGACGATGCCATGCGAATTGGCAAGATTTGCCGCCTGGGTTCCGGTCTGGGTGCGCTGCGCCCAGGCCCAGTCGATGCGAGCGTAGAGCTTTTCGCCAAGGTCCCGGATTTCCGCTTCGACAGGGTCGTCGCGATCGAAATAGCCTTGCGCAAACAACACTCCACCCATCAGCAGCGTGGTATCAACGGTTGACAGTTCCACCGTCTTGAAGCGGGTTCCATCCTCGTATTTCAGGAAATGGTAGAAGAACCCCTTGTACCCGGTCGTTCCGCTGGCCGCATCGCCCTGCGGTGCATTCCAGTAGAAGCGCAGGCAATCACGCACCCGCACGGCCGCGTCGGCCCTGGAGACATAGCCGCGCTCGGCGCCGATTCCGTATGCGGTCAGGGCAAAGCCGGTGGCGGCTATGCTGGAAAAGGTGTGCGCGGGATAGCGATCGGGAACCAGACAACGGTTGTCGCCATGCGTTTCCCAGAAATAGCGGAACGTGCGTTGCTCAAGGTCGGCCTCGAAGGCGGCGAGTTCAACCGCGCTGGGCTGCGTTACTACCGGTGCACCAGTCTGCGCGAGGCCGCCGCCCATCCGGCCGCATCCGACCAGGGCTATCGCCATCAGCGATGCGAGCGCCCGCCTCATCGTGTGGCCTCCAGCCTTGCGCCATCGTCCGCAAACAGGTGCAACGTACCGGGAGCCGCACCGAGCGTAACCGCCTGATCCAGCACCACCGGCTCATGTGCGCGCGTCTGCCACAACAACGTGGCGCCTGCCGGGGTAGCGAGGCTGACTGTGATTTCGCTTCCCAACCGCTCTATCATGGTCACTCTCCCGCGAAACGGCCCGTCGATCTCTGCTGAAAGGTGTTCGGGGCGCACGCCGACCGTCAGGCCGACTGTAGCCGGCGCGAAGGGAAGGTTGACCGCCTGCCCGTCTGGAAGTCTCGCGTTCATTCCGTCCACCCGTGCCTCCATCAGGTTCATGCGCGGGCTGCCGATGAAGCCTGCCACAAAGCGGTTGGCCGGACGATCATAGACGTCCTGCGCCCGTCCGATCTGTTCGATTCTGCCGTCGCGCAGAACGACAATGCGATCGGCGAGGGTCAGTGCCTCGATCTGGTCGTGAGTAACATAGAGCGTCGCGGTCTTGAGTTGGCGGTGAAGCGCAGCAAACTCCTGCCGCATCCGAGTACGCATTGCCGCATCGAGGTTGGACAAAGGCTCGTCGAACAGGAACAGCTTGGGGCTGCGCACGATCGCCCGCCCAATCGCAACCCGCTGGCGTTGCCCGCCCGAAAGCGCTGCCGGCTTGCGATCGAGCAGGTCCTCAAGCCCAAGCATCCGTGCCGCTTCGTTCACGGCAGCGCCTATCTCGGACCTTGGCATCCGGGCCCTTCGCAACGGAAAGGCGATATTCTCGCGAACGGTCAGGTGCGGATAGAGCGCGTAGGATTGGAACACCATCGCCACGCCTCGCGCCGCAGGCGATCGACCTGTAACGTCCTCTCCGGCGATCAGGATACGTCCGGCGTCAAGCTCTTCAAGTCCGGCAATCACGCGCAACAGCGTCGACTTGCCGCATCCCGAAGGACCAACCACGACGACGAACTCGCCTTCTTCCACACGAAGGTCGATCTGGTCGAGCGCGCGGCGGCCTCCCGACCAGGCCTTATCCAACCCTTCGACCGTCAATGCTGCCGTCACAAGCGCCGAATCCAGATCGCAAACCAAGCCGGTTCAGTCATTTCGTATCCTCTCACTCACGTCGACCATAGGGCCAATCCGCGCGAATGGAAACGGTTACATTGCCTCTGACGCACGGGCCGAATCGATGGCCGGCGCGATGTGCGCGTGGGGTTTGACCCCGGAGTAGTCGGCAAACAGCTTGGCAAAGTGGCCGCGCATCGTTTCGCTCGGCGGTACGCTGGCCAGCGGCAGCGGTGGCCCGTCGACCAGATGGACGATTGCCGCGGCGGCGGCCTCGGCGCTTCCTGCGGTGTAGGTCAGCCCTGCGCCGTCGGCGGCATGGTCGGCCGCCCCGCCACGGTCGGGAACGATCACCGGCACGCCGCTGGCTCGCGCTTCCGCGGCAGACAGGCAGAAGGTTTCCGCCTCGCAGCCATGAACCAGCGCATCCGCGCTGGCGAGGATCGTGGCGAAGCGGATACGATCACGCTCGGGATGGAGCATGCGGATGTGGGGGTTGCCGAAGATGCGTTTTGCAATACGGCTTCGCTCGTTACCTGCACCAAGGATGACCAGGCCGATGGGATGGCCGTGGCTCGCCGCGGTTACCGCATCGACCACCAGCGGCCAGCGCTTTTCCGCTGAGAGCCGGCCGACGCCGATCAGGAGGGTCGCGGATTCCGGCAGACCGCACAGTTCGAGCAGGCGGCGGCGCACGTCGGGATCGCGCCGGTCTTTCGAGAACAGCCCTTCTTCAACGCCCATCGGATGCAACACGGTGTTGGCGACGCCGCCATCCTCAAGTCGCTGGCACAGTTCGCTGCTGGCGCAGACCACGCGATCGTACACCTGGCTGAGTTCGCGCAGATGATCCCAGAACTGTTCGAAACGGCGGTCTATCGTCTTGCGCGAGAACAGCGGTTCGAACCAACGATAGGCATAGGCCGAAAGCGGATCGGCATGCATCACCAGCGCGCGCGGAACGTCGCCCTTCCACCGTGCGACCATCGCCGGACTGCGCCACGGCGAGGAAGCCTCCACGAAATCGGGCTTCAGCGCGTCAAGCTCGGCATGCAGGGCTGCCTCGTCGGCGAAATACCAATACTTGCGATCGAGCGGGAAACGTGGGCTGGGCAGGGTTATGATCCGCGCGCCGGGCCCGCGCTCGATCACCTCGCGCTTGTCGCCGGGCGCAAGAATGACGATTTCGTGTCCCAGTTCCGGGCCAAGCCGCAGCTTCTGTTCGATATAGGTTTTCACCCCGCCGCCATGCGGGGTGTAGAAGGCACAAACGTCGACTATCCGCATGGCCGAACCCTCCCCGCCGCCGGTTACTGTTTCAGCGGCCCGAAGCTCATCAGTCCCCTGCGGTAGTTCATCACGATGCTGGTCTGCGAAACCCCGTTGCCGCCCACCGCAAGGCGTGTTGCCGCCGCCTTGGGCTTGCGCATCCCAAGCTTGGGATTGCCAGAGAATCCGATCCCGTCAACCGACAGGCCGAACTTGCGGTTGGCGTCGCGATCGTGAAGCAGGGAAATGCTGTAGTTGCCAGGCCCCGGAATTCGCACGCAGATCTGGACGTTTCCGCCAGCCGGAACCGGCTCCTCGACCCGGCGGAAGGTCTTGCCCGCCGCCACCAGCACGTTGTCATCCGCGAGGAAATCGTCGTCGTTCGACGGATAGACTTCCAGCTTCAGATTGCCTTTGCGGTCCTTCAGCCCTTCGACATTGATCAGCAGCGCCGGACCGCTTTCGCCCGGACGGCAGCGACCCTCGGCCTTGCCGAGATCGGGGGACGACCGAATTGGCTGCCCGGCTGCCACGATCAGCGGCAGGGCAAGACACAGAACGGCTTTCTTCACCTCGTACTCCTAGAATCCAACAGCCC
>JAGWUU010000162.1 GCA_028868335.1 Sphingomonadales bacterium
TCGCGCGAGGTGGCCGTACGATCACGATCGACCAACCCAAGGCGCGTTCCATGAATATCGAGGCTGACTGCATTGCCGAACAGGAACATCAGGGTCAGCGGCATCAACACGACCAGGCCGAATGTCGATGGATCGAGCCACACCTGCGCCCATTCCTTGGCCCGGATTGCCGCGGCGCGGCGTGCCGTTCCTGGCGCCAGCAGGCTCACGCCGCCACCTCCCCGTCGCCCTGCTGCGCTTCGATGAGGGCGATGAAGGCCTGCTCAAGCGTCTGTTCGCCACCGTCGCGCCGCGTGGCCCGCTTCAGGTCCTCCGGCGTTCCCTGGGCAATGGGCTCCGATCGGTTGATCAACAGCAGCCGATCGCAATTTTCCGCCTCGTCCATGAAGTGCGTAGTGACCAGCACGGCGGTGCCGCGCCCGGCGATGGCGTTGATGTGATGCCAGAATTCGCGCCGGATCAACGGATCGACGCCCGAGGTCGGCTCGTCGAGGAACAACACCGGCGGTGTGTGCAACACCGCGCTGGCCAAGGCGAGACGTTGCTTGATACCCAGTGGCAGGAGGCTTGCCATCGCACCGGCGAATGGCTGGAGTTCAAGCGCGTCGGTTACTCGATCCACGGCATCCCGGGCTGCGTTTCCCTTGAGGCCATAGGCGCCAGCAACGAAACGCAGGTTCGCCATCACCGACAGATCACCATAGAGCGAAAACTTCTGCGGCATGTAGCCCATCGCTTCGCGGGCCTCTGCTCGCGCCGTGGTGAGATCACGCCCGGCAACGGTTCCCCGGCCATTGCTTGGAGTCAGGAGCCCGCAGAGCATCCGGAAAGTAGTCGACTTCCCCGCGCCGTTCGGCCCGAGCAGACCGAATATCTCGCCGGGATAGACCGTGAAGGAAATGTCCTGTGCCGCAGTGAAGGCGCCATAGTGCCGCGTAAGACCAATGGCAGCGATCGCCGGACGATCCCGGTCAAGATCGCGCTGGGGAAAGGCCGCCGCCAATGCGCTGGGCGGCAAGGGAACACCATCGTCGAGCAGGGCCGAAAACCCATCCTCCGCGGTAGGGATCGCAGCGTGCCAACCATCTCCCGCGGGAGCTCCTGTCCCGCGGCAGACCGCACGCAGATGACGGCCCGAAATTGTCGCGCTGATCACGCTGGGTTGTTCAAACGCATCTTGGAGCAAGGCGCGCCGCCCCTCGACAGGCAAGGGACGGGCATAGGTGCAATCGACAGCGCAGTCGGCGAGTCCTGCAGGCGCACCCTCGTAAAGTACCCGGCCCTGGTGCAGCAGCAGCACCGAATCGCACTTGCCCGCATCTTCCAGAATGCTGGTGGTCCACACGATCGAACTGCCCTGCCCCGCCAGTTCCGTGGCCAGTTCCCAGATCTCGCGCCGCGAAACGGGATCAACACCCACTGATGGTTCATCAAGCAGCATCAGCGGCGGCGCAGCCACCACGGCGCAGGCCAATGCAAGCTTTTGCCGCATCCCCCCGGAAAGACGATTGACTGCCCGTTCAGTAAATGGGGCAAGTCCGGTGGCGCGATAGAGCGTTCGCATGCGCTCGGGATTTTCATCCGGCTCAAGACCGCGCAATCGCGCATAGAGCTCCAGGTTCTGGCGAACCGACAACTCACCGTACAGGGCACCGCCTTGCGGCATGTAGCCGACCTTTGCGCGATCGAGCGCGGCGACGGGGTTGCCGAGGATCTCGACGGTGCCACTGTCCGCTTCGACCAATCCGGCCAGAATACGCAGCAGCGTTGTCTTGCCGCCCGCGTCAGGGCCGACCAATCCCAGAGAGCAGCCTGGAGTGAGCGTCAGGCTCACCTTGTCCAGCGCCTGCACCGGGGTTGCACCGCGTCGGGCACCCTTGAAACGCTTTGACACGTCGGTCAGCCGGAGGAGCGGCGCCTCCGCCATCGCCGCAGCTCAGCTCTTGTTCGCTTGGGTCGGCACGATCACCGTCACCGGCTGACCTTGCCGCAAGTCACTCTTGGGATCGGTGACGGTCAGGCGAACGCGATAGACCAGATCCGTGCGTAACTGCTCGGTCTGGACTGTTTTGGGAGTGAACTCGGCCACCGGCGAGATGAACCCGATAGTGGCAGGCCATTCCCGATTCGTGCCGTCAGCCCGGACCGTCACCGTCATGCCGGGATGGATCCTCTGAAGATCCGGCTCCGCGACATAAGCCCTGACCCTGACAGGCTGGGTCAAGGCCAGCGTAAGCACCGTCTGGCTAGGCTGGACGATCGCCCCGACTTCCCTTGCGCGGGTCAGTACTTGTCCCGGTTCGGAGGCGCGAATTACCGTGTCGCCGATGTCGGTCTGGACTGACCTGCGTTCGGCCATGATTGCCTGGCGATTGGCGGCGCTGGCCGCCTGATCCTCAACCCGCGTTCCCTCGACCGCAAGCGAAAGCGCCGCATTGGCCTGGGCCAACCGAGCCTCCGCCGAATGCAGGGCCGCTTCGGCGGTCTGAAGGTCAGCCCGGCTGATAAAGCCCTTGTCCACCAATGCCTGACGTCGATCAAACTGGCGACGCGCCTCTGCCATCGCGGCATTCGCCGCAGCCACGCCCGCCTGGGCTTCACTGATCTGCTGGGGACGCGATCCGTTCACGTCACGCGCCGCCATCGCGGACGCAGCCTCGAACCGGGCTTCGGCCCCGGCCAGCTTGTCCTGCAGCGGGCGAGTGTCGAGTTCCGCCAAAACTTGCCCCGGCGTCACGCGATCACCTTCATCAACCAACAGCCGTTCAATCCGCCCGCCAACACGAAATCCCAGCTGGACTTCGCGGATCTCAACATTGCCGTAAAGCTTCAGAGTGCCGTCGTTGGGCTTGCCCCACCAACCCAAAGCCCGACTACCCAGCAACAGTGCAGAGACGGTGGCCGCCACTACAACTACGGTCCGCAACCGTCTGTTTTTCGAAGAAGAGTCTTGCGACCCCATATTGCCTCCCCCGCATCGCTGTGGATGCCTGAGGCAAGCTAACCAATGTTAGGCCGGGGTCAAGCGGTTCAGGCGGCAAGTCCCAATTGTTCGAATGACCGCTCGAGCATCAGAAGTTGCCACAGCAACCGTCCGTTGTCGGATCTTCCCGAAATATGCGCTTCGGCCACGGCGGCGAGACGAGCCGAATCAAACCATCCGGTTCGTGCCAGTGCGCTGCTGCTGCCGATTGCCCGGGCTCGGCCTGCTAGCGGTCCACGAAACCATTCGGTGATCGGTGTCACGAATCCCTGCTTTGGGCGATAGAGAATTTCATCCGGCAGATACCGGCGCATCGTGTGCTTGAGCAACCACTTGCCCTCACCCCGGCGGACCCGCAAACTCTCAGGCAGGGTGGCGGCAAATTCAATCAGGCGGTGATCGAGCAGCGGCTCGCGCGCCTCAAGGCTCACCGCCATGCTCGTCCGATCAACCTTGGTCAGGATGTCACCTGGAAGCCAGAACTTGAGATCGGCATATTGCGCCCGGTCGAGCCCAGACCGGGCGGAGGCACGTTGCATCGTTGCGACGAAGGGCTGCTCGGCACGGTAGTCACCACGCAGCCTGCAATAGTCGGGCGAATACAGCGCATCGCGATGCTCGGGCGGAACTATACCGATGGCGCGGGCATAGCCTTGGTCGCTCGATCCCGACAGGGACAGCAGCGTCGCCTTGGCCCTGAACGGGCGCGGTGCCCAGTCGGCCTTGGGATAGACAGCCCCAAGCGCGCCAAGCACTGGTCCGCGAATCGATTGCGGGACAAGGGAGCGAATCCGGTCCTCGCCGAACTGAAAGACGTGGCGGCGATACCCAGCCATGGCTTCGTCGGCACCGTCACCGGAAAGGGCTACCGTAACGGCCTCGCGCGCGAGCTGGCACACCCGCCACGTGGGCAGTGCAGAGGCATCCGCGAAGGGTTCATCGAACATGGCCGCGAGATCGTCGACATGATCGAAATCGTTGGGCGAGACGACGCGACTGCGATGATCGGTGGCGAAACGCCGGGCGATTTCATCGGCGTAACTACTCTCATCCAGTCCGGCGACGTCGAATCCGATCGAGCAGGTCTTGACCGGATCGCGCGCCGCTTCCGCCATCAGCGCGACAACGCTGGAACTGTCCACACCGCCCGACAGGAAAGCGCCCAGGGGCACGTCCGCGACCATCCTCGAGGAGACGGCCTGACGCAGCAAATGCAACAACTCGGCTTCCAGATCGGCCGGTTTGGCAGCCCGCCGCTCGCCAAAGGACACGTCCCACCATTGCGTCGAAACGGGGAGCGGCGCATCATGACGCAGCAGCAGCGAATGCCCCGCCGCCAATTTGCAGACGCCCTGCAGGATCGAGCGGTGATCCGGAACGTAACCCCAGGCCAGGTAATCGTCTATCGCCAGCGGATCGATCTCGCGCCGCAACAGCGGGTGCGCAAGCAGTCCCTTCAGTTCCGAGGCGAACGCCATGCTGCCGTCGCTGAGCGGCGCGTAGAACAGTGGCTTTACGCCAAGCCGGTCGCGCGCCAGGAACAGCGTTCGGGCAGAGCAATCGTAGATGGCAAAGGCAAACATGCCGTGAAGACGGGGTAGGCAGTCCGGCCCCCACCGCTGCCAGGCGGCAAGGATCACTTCGCTATCGCCATCAGTGTGGAACTGCGCACCCGCAGCGCGCAGTTCCTCGCGCAATTCACGATAGTTGTAGATCTCACCATTGAAGACAAGCATCGCCCGGCCATCGGCGGACGCCATCGGCTGGGGTGATCCCGCGACATCGATGATCGAGAGACGCCGATGTCCCAACCCCACGCCCGGCGCGGTCCATACCCCGTGCCCGTCAGGGCCGCGATGCGCCATGGCCGCGCACATCCGCTCGATCCGTTGCGGTTCGACCGGCTTGGGGGTCGACAGATGAAATATACCTGCAATGCCGCACATGGATCGCGTTCCTAGCGGCCAGATCCGGTACGGTCCATCCATGAGCCGACCGGAGCTATCGCATTGCGGAACGCCAAAATGTTGTCGTTGGCCGGATGTTCGGCTCGTTCTTCCGCCGACAGGATCAACAGCATGGTGGTGCGCGGACGAAGCAACACCCGGTCGCGGATCGTCGCCAGCTTGAGCGCAGAGTTGCTTCCGCTCAGCAGCGAACCTGTTCGATAGTACGTTACAGCCACCCGCTCGACACCGTTGCTGAAACGGAGGCGGTCCGTGCGGGCATTGGTGACGGCCGGTCCGTCGCCTTGCCAGGCCCAGCCGCTGCCCGGACGCAAAGCCCCTTCGCCATAGCCGCCCGCCTCCTTGCCCTCGCGCTGGGCGTCGTAAAGAGCGTAAAAGACATCGACCTTGTGCCCCGAGCCATCAGCGTAGCGTCCGAGCAAGCGATGATCCGCGCCGGTCGCGCGCGGCTCCCAAGGCGCGGCGGGCGCATAGTCGATGCGATGCCAGCCCGGCACCTCAGACAGTGAAATCGCGGCGGGCAGACGCGCTGAAAGACCATCTGCGGCGCGGGCCCAAAACAGCGCCGATACCGTAAAGGCAAGCAGGCCAAGAGCGACCGGCGCGAATGCCCGCGAGACATTTTCAGCCCGCGTCAACCAAGGCGAAGTCGCGATCGCGGTAGCATCAATCATTGGTTCGTCGATGCCGCGATCAAAGAACCGCCATGACAATGCCAAAACCCCCGCGATGACCAACGCAAAGAAGAACCAGCCATAGACGACGTGATCTATTCCCCCGGCCCGCTGCGCTCCGACGATCTGCGCGGCATAGACCGTTCCGAAGGCCCGCACGCCGTTGGCGAGTATCGGCGCAACCACGCAAAGCAGCATGAAGGCTGCGCGGCGCTTCCATGACTTGAAGCCGATATGCGAAACCAGCACTCCCAGCGCGACCATCGCGATCAGGAACTTGACCCCCGAGCAAGCTTCAGCCACCTCGAACAGGCCTGCGGGGGTGTCGATGAATACCCCGTCAATAGAGGCCGGGATCCCACTCAACTTGACGAGTGCGATGGTCAGCGCGGCTGTGATCATCTGTAGCGGAGGGATGATCTCATCACCAAACGGGACCATCACCGCCATGTAAGCCATGGGAAACAGCAGCGCGTAGAAAACTTTCGGCCCGAGCAGTGTCAACACGGTGGCGGGCAGCAGCGCCACGGTAGCCGTCTGGCGCAACAGGTCGAATCCCGACAGAGCGCCAAGGACCCAAACAAGCAGGACGCCCCCGACACCCGCTAGGCCCGGCCACCACGGGCGCGGGTCCAGACGCAAAACTTCGCCGGTACGCTGGCTGACCAGCCACGCCACGATGATCGGAACGAGCAGCATGTGATTGTAGGTGGAACTGTTCCACCATTGCCCGAATATATTTGTCCAATCACTTGAAAATGCCGCAATTAGTCCAGTCCATGCGATGGCGAGAGTAACCAGCGCGCGCCGCCAGGCATCGGACAGGTCAATGACCAGACCAAAGTGCGGTCGTAACCGGACGTCAGGCAGCATGTCGCGCCACGTCCTGCCGACGCCTTATCAGGTCGGCAAGGGGCGCCAGCGTTGCCTGCCAACTGAGGTTTTCCACCACGAAGGTCCGCGCCTCCTGGCCCAGAGCCAACCCCTGGCGCGGATGCGCCAACAAGGCCGTTGTTCTGTCAACAAGGTCCTCGTCAGTGTCGGCGATTGTCACGTGTTTGCCGTCGACGGCATCGGTTCCCGTAACTGCCGCGGTCGTCAGCACTACGGGGAGGCTCATTGCCATGGCCTCCAGCACCTTGTTCTGGACCCCGCGCGCGATTTCGAGCGGGATCAGCGCGACATCCGCGGCGGCCAGGAAGGTGCGGATATCGTCGACGCCGCCCCAGACATGGACCCCATCGCGACCATGACGCGCGGCCAGTTCCTCATCAGGCGAACGCCCCACGACATGGAAGGTCGTGCGGGGCATGGTCGCGCGAATCGAGGGCAGCAACCGATCGATCACGCGCAGCGCTCCTTCGACATTCGGAGCATAGTCCATCTGCCCGGCAAAGATCAGTCGCGGACCGGGGCACGCCATCATGGCGGCGCTTGGCGTGACCACCGAGGGGTCGAAGTAGCGACTGTCAATCCCGTTGCGAATGGAACGCACGTCGCACGTCGAACGATCTTGGGGTGTCAACCGCTCCTGAAACAATGCCGCTTCCTCAGGCGACACGAGCAGGCTTACATCGGATCGACGGGCGAGACGTGCCTCCTCGGCACGGAGCAGACGCCCCTCGCGCGCGTGAACCCAGCGCCGGATGCCTGCGTCGCGCGCGGCATAGGCATCGAACTTTGCCGAATCGACATCAACGAAATCGAAGATGACCTTCCCGGTGAAGCTCTCTGGAATGAACTGCCCCATCTGTCCGGAAAATGCATAAATCGTTCCGATCGGGCGCTCCGCCAGAACCTGGGAAACATAGTCCGAGATTTCAGAGCTGGCGAAGGCGGGCAAGCTCACCGGCTTGCGCTGATAGAGCGAT
>JAGWUU010000163.1 GCA_028868335.1 Sphingomonadales bacterium
GCTGGAACGGCAGATCCCGGTGATCGCCAAGAGCCCACAGATCGCCCAGGGGCGCGACATGCCCCTGCGCGCGATCGCCCGCTATGTACCGACCATTCTGACCCCGGAAAAGCTGGCGGCGATCGATGCCGAGCTGGCCCGGACTCCGGGTGCGGTCAGCCGCGGCAAGGTCGTCAGGGTGGCGCCGCCACCCGCGGATGCCCGCGTGGCGCTGGAACTCAAGACCGTGCCGCTCTGGCCGGGCAAGGCCCCCGGTTCGCTGGGGGATCGCTGGCTCGACGTGCCCACCTTGACGATCTTTCCCACTAACGAAACCGTTTCGGCGGGGACTGCGGTGATTGTCGCGCCCGGTGGTGGTTACCAGATGCTGGCGACCGGGCTAGAAGGGCGGCAGGTCGCCGACTGGTTTGCGGCCCACGGCGTGACCGCCTTCGTCCTGTCCTATCGTCTCACCAATTCGGGTTACGCGCACCCGACCCAGCTTATCGACGCGAAGCGGGCGGTTCGCTGGGTTCGCGCCCATGCCGCCGAATTCGGGATCGATCCGGCGCGGATCGGCATGATCGGGTTTTCGGCTGGAGGTCATCTAACCGCGATGACCGCCACCCAGTTCGATTCGGGCGATTCCGCCGCTTCCGATCCCGTCGAGCGGGCATCCAGCCGACCCGATTTCATCGTCCTCGGTTACCCCGCAATCAACCTGCCGGACAATCGCTGGAATACGCTCGGCCTCATCGATGGCTCGACCCCGAAGGCCGCGCTTTCCCAACTGCGACCAGCAGACAACGTGCGACATGATAGCCCGCCGGCCTTCATCTTCCACACAACTGCCGATGAGCTGGTGCCGAGCACCAATGCTACCCTGTTCTACGATGCGCTCGTCAAGGCTGGAGTGCCAGCCGAATTGCACATCTTCGCCAAGGGGCGACACGGACTTGGGCTGGGCTTCACCGATCCCGCGGCGTCAGTCTGGCCAGACCTGCTGAGGGCATGGCTGCGCGGGCAGGGTTTCCTGCCCTAGGTCCTGACACTAGACCCCCGGTTGTTCGGACGGGATGACAACGCGCAAGCCGTCGAGTTCCTCGCCAAGCTGGATCTGGCACGACAGGCGGCTGTTGGGGCGAATCTCGACGCCCTCGATACCCTCGAGCATGGCCCGTTCGTCTGGCCGTGCCTCGCCGGTCCGCTCGAGCCAGTCGGGATCGACATAGCAGTGGCAGGTAGCGCATTGCATCATGCCGCCGCACAGTGCGTCGATCCCGTCGACAAGGTTGCCTACTGCAAGCTGCATCAGGGTCATGCCCTCGAAGTTGACGCAGGTTCGCTCGCTACCGTCAGGCTGGATGAAAGTGACCTTGGCCATCAGATGTGTGCCGGGCAACCGGCGGCACGGGCCAGAGCGGCTACATCGGTAGCCGGGGCGCCATTGCGCGCGCGCTTGCGATAGCGCACCCGGCAAGGCTGGGCAGGCCAATAGGTGCCGGCGCCGGAAATAGGCCGGACTTCGTCGATCAGTTCCATCTCATAGTGTTGGAGAAGGATCGCCAGCACGACCTTCATTTCCATCCGCGCAAAGTTGACCCCGGCGCAGCGATGCACCCCACCGCCAAAGCCGATCAGGCTGTTGCTTTCGATCTGGGCGTCGGGATTGGCGGGGTTGAAGCGCTCGGGATCGAACCGATCGGGATCGCGGAAGGTTTCCTCCATGCGATGGGTGACCGAAGGAGCGAGCAGCACGAAATCGCCTTTGCGGATACGATAGCCGTCGCGCTCGATGTCCTGGGTCGCCTTGCGGCTGAGGATGAAGGCGACCGGATGGAGGCGCTCCGTCTCGCGCAGCGAAAGGTCCATCTTCTCCATCGCGATCGCCTGTTCCCAGCTCAGGTCGCTTCCATCGCTGCCGCCCAACACCGCGGCCAATTCAGTGCGGATCGTGGCGAGGTAGTCGGGGTTCTGAAGCAGGTCGGCCAGCGCCCAACTGACTTGCCCGGCCGTGGTTTCGTGGCCCGCCCAGACCAGCAGCAGGATCAGGTGACGGATCGTTTCGTCGGCGACCGGGCGGCCGTCCGGATACTTCGTCTCGATCATCGTCTGGAAGAAGTCGGGCGGATCGAGCGGGGCGGCGCGGCGTTTGTCAATCCAGTCCTGCAGGATCGCGTGGAGCTTCTTCTTGGCGCGCTGGCTGCGGATCATCTTTGGCGTGGGAAGCCACAGCGGCAGGACGAATTCCATCCCGGCCGAAAAGTCGCGGAACAGATCGAAGAAGCGGTGGCCCAGCTTTTCGTGGAATTCGCGGCCCATGAAGCTGTGCGCGGCAATGTCCATCACCACCGGGCCGAGGGTCGGGATCAGATCGAACTCGCCTTCATCGCCCAGCCTGCCGACCAGTGCCATCGTTTCCTCGGTCATGACCGGAACATATTGCTTCATCGACGCCGCCTTGAACCGCGGCATGATGATCGCCCGCTGACGCAGATACTCGTCCATTTCGGCGAAGGAATAGAAATCGGGCGAGAACATCTTGAGGAAGAACGGCATCGATTCGCGGATCGACAGCAGTTTGTCCGTCTCCTCGAAGAAGAAGCGGTTGTGCTCTGGCCCAAGCATCACGTTCATCGTGCGGCCCATCAGGTTGAGCGCGAACAACCGCCCTTTCGATCGGTAGCCGCGCTTCAGCACGGCCACCGGATCGCGGAAGAATTGCGCCAAGTGCCCGATCAGAGGGGTGCCGCCATCGAGCAGGGGCAGCGGAGCGCTCGCCATGTCACATCTCCCTTGCGCGGCGCATGGAACGCCGTCGTTCGCCGACGATGCTAGCGCGCGCTGACGCACTGGTCACCGATCGCAGCGGATGAAGTTGCGCAGAATGATCCACTTGCGGATCGTCTCGCGATCCGCAAGATGTCGAGCCCGCTTTGGCGGACGCCAATGCGTCAGTAAACCGCCGCCGGGTTCTTGGGCCGCGGGCTGCCAAGCATTTCGCGGTGCGAAATCCGTTCGTTGCCCCGGTCGGTCACCCCCAGTTCGCGCGCGATTTCCGCGACGATCAGGGTCTGGCCGGAAAGGTCGTCGCGGTTCGGCACCCTGGCGATCGCATCGATCACATGAGCGGAGAATTCCGGGTTCTCGGCCATGGCCAGAAAACCCTCGTACTGTTCGGGATGGGTCTTGGCCGAGATCAGCGAGCGTTCGGTCACCTGCATGCCCAGCCACAGTGACACCGCGATCACGCCGGTGCCGCGGAAATCGTGCTCCATGTCGTGGGCCAGCTTGTCGAGCCCGGCCTTCTGCGCGCCATATGCAGGGCCGTGCATATAGCACGTCGCTCCGAACGAACTGGTCATGGCGATCATGCCAGAGCCTTGCGGGACCATCATCTTCGCTGCGTGCCAGCTTGCGACATAGGCGGAGCGCAGCCCGACATCGAGAATCTTCTGGGCATCGAGATTCTTCTCCCAGAACGGCTTCTTCTCGATCAACTGGTCGTGGATGAAGGCAGCGTTGTTGACCAGCACATCGAGCCGCCCGGCCTCATCGCGGATCTGCTCGAAGACGCGGGCGACCTGGGTGTCGTCGGCATGGTCGCAGACCACGGGGATGCCCTTGCCGCCAAGTTCGGTGATCTTCTGGGCGGTTTCGGAGACGGTTCCGGGGAGGACCGATCCGTCCCAACCCTTGGCATTTCCCGGGGCAACGGTACGGCCCGTGACATAGACGGTATAGCCCATCTCGCCAAACCCGCGGGCTATTCCCGCGCCGGCGCCGCGGCTGGCACCCGTTACAAGGGCGACTTTCTGGTGGGTCATTCTGTCATACTCCGGTTCATGGTTCACCCGTCCGATGCGAAGTCGAACTGGCTGGTAGGCAGGATGTCGATACGGGTGAAGTCGATGAAGGCGCCGCAGCTTTCCATCATTCGATCCAGGTTGACGGCGAACTTTTCGGGCTGGCCCACCGCATCGAAGAACGCTTGCGGCTCTGCCATCGCGTCGAGTGCAAAGCATTCTTCGACGAAGGCGTCATAGGCCGGCGCATCCGTCGTCAACGGCTTGACGATCAGGTTCTGAACATATTCGAAATTGGCTTGGGTTTCGATCGCGACCCGCGTGTGATGACCGTGCCAGTGCGCCAGCGCTGCGCTGCGCGGCATCTCCGACTGAAAGGAGATGAAGCTCGCCTGGCTCCAGCCCCAGGTCCGCTGTCCTGGCCTGGGGGGATGGACGGTATTGGCGATGATCGTCGATTCGCACACCAGCCAGGCAGCGAAACTGGCGCTGTTCGCGGCGAGAATCCGGTCAATCGCGCCACGAAACCGATCGTTGGCGGATGGCAGCCAGAAATGCACTACCGCGTCCTGCTGCGGCTGCTGCCAGGTCTGGACCAGCGCCTCGGCCGGAGCCACGGTTGCATCGCGGATGTTGAGCCGGACCTGGCTGGCGCCAGCATCGGCGAGCGCTTGCGGAAGCTGTGCCAGCAATCGCTCGCCGAACGCCTCGCGGCCTTCGTCTGGAGTCGCCCACAGCGCTGCAATGACCTTTTCCATTACCTCAGCGCCTCAGTCGAAGTTCGCCTGGCCGCCATCGAGCGGGATCGTCGCACCGGTCAGATAGGCGAGGTCCGCGCCGCAGAGCGCCACCAGCGCCCGGCCAATGTCCTGCTCTAGCGAGCCGATCCGGCCCAGCGGGATCGTCTTGAAGAAGGCCTTGGCCTCGTCTGGGTTGTTCTCGATCCACCACTTGAGTCCCGTCGATTCGGCATGGGGGGCAATGGTCAACACCCTGATGCCCTCGCGTCCCCATTCGGCGGCGGCGGCGCGGGTGAGTACACGGGTCGCCTGCTTGACCGCGCCATAGGCGCCGTATCCCGTCATGTCCCAGCGGATCCCGGCGGAACTGGCGAAATTGAATACTGTTCCGCCGCCGCGCGCCGCCATGTGCGGGCGCGCGAGCTTCATCAGGCGGAAACTCGCCAGCGGGCCGGATTCGAACCCGGCCAGAAACGCCGCATCGCTGACCTCGTCGAGCTTGCCGAGCGGTACTTCCTGCGCATTGTTGACCAGAATATCCAACCCGCCCAACGCGGCGACGGTTTGCTCAACCGCCGCGGCCAGATTGTCCGCCAACTTCACGTCGCACGAAAGCGCAAGTGCCTTGCCGCCCTTCGCGGCGATCTGCTGAGCGGTATCCTCGACCTTGGAAAGCGTTCGCCCGGCGACGGCCACCGCCGCTCCGGCCGATGCCATGGCCAGTGCGACGCCTTGGCCGATGCCTTGTCCGGCGCCCGTAATCAGCGCTACCTTGCCTGAAAGTTCGGTCATTCCAATCCCAATCTCACATTCTGCGTAGATTCTTTAGGCTCATCTTACGCATGGAGTTGACAAAATGGCAAGCGTAGCCGCAGGGTGCGTTGCAGCGGGGGAGAGAAAATTCCCGTAACGAAAATCTGGGGCGCTGCCGAACGGCTTGCGCAACCGCGGCGTGGAAATGCGAAAATGAGCGACAAGTGGGACAAGGAAGTCGATGTGGTCGTGGTCGGATCGGGCGCGGGCGGAATGCTTTCCGCGCTGGTCGCCGCGAAGAACCATGCAGAGGTGCTGGTGGTAGAGAAGGACAGGCTGTGGGGCGGCACCTCGGCCACCTCGGGCGGCGGGATCTGGATCCCTGGCAGCGACCAGGCCAAGGCTGCGGGCTTCGAGGACAACCTTGACGACGCCTTCAAATATGTTCGCGCGCTTTCGGCCGACAACGTGCCCGATGCCAACATCCGCGCCTATGTCGACAATGCTGCGGCGATGCTGCGCTGGTTGACCGCCAACACGCAGGTTACTTATGCCGCGCTGCCCTATCCCGATTACCATGCCGAGAATCCCGGAGGCTCGCCCACCGGCTTCCGTACCCACCTGCCGCTCGAATTCGATGGAAAACTACTTGGCAACGATCTGAAGAACCAGCGTTTTCCATCGCCGGCCGCCAGTCTGTTTGGATGGCTCAACTGGACCTTCGCGGAAACCTATCAGCTGCTCTATCGCGGCAAGGGCTGGTTGACGCAGCTTTCGATTAACCTGGCAAAGTACTGGTTCGACTGGCCATTCCGCTTCACCAGCCGCAAGGATCGTCGTCTGACGCTGGGCAACGCACTGACCGGCGGGTTGAAGCTGGCGCTCAATGAAGCGGGGGTGCCGGTTTGGCTGTCGACTCCGCTGACCGAACTGGTGAAGGAGGGCGGCCGTGTAACCGGCGTGGTGGTGCAGCGGCGCGGCAAGCCGTTCCGTATTGCCGCGCGCCGGGGCGTGGTGCTCGCCGCCGGGGGCTTCGACAAGAACCAGGCGATGCGCGATGGTAATGCGCCGCTCTATCCTCAGGCGCAGCTTTCGGGCGGGGTGACCAGCAACACCGGCGATTCGATCCGCGCCGGCGCGGCGGTCGGCGCGGGCACGATGAACCTGCAATCGGCCTGGGCGGCTCCGGTGTTCTACGTGCCGGGCGAGGATCGCGGCCGACTTTGCACGATCGAGCGCGCCCTGCCGGGGTGCATCATGGTCAACCAGGCGGGCGCGCGCTATCTTAACGAAGCGGCATCCTATCACGTCACTGGGCAGGTCATGGCTCGCCGTCAGGCGGAGCAAGGGGACGCCAGCCCGAGCTGGATGGTGTTCGACCATCGCTATCGCCATCTCTTCCCGATGGGACCACTGCTGCCGCTGCTGCCCGACTGGGCGCAAAGCGGTGCGGTCAAATCGATTCTCAAGAAAGCCCGGACCATCGAGGAACTGGCAACGCAGATGGGAGTCGATCCGGCGAGGCTCTCAGCGACCGTGGCGCGGTTCAACGCGCACGCGGCCAAGGGCGAGGATCCCGAATTCCATCGCGGCGAGGCTGCCTATGACAAGATGTACGGCGATCCGCGCAACCAGCCCAACCCGTGCCTGCGCCCGCTGAGTGAAGCGCCATTCTATGCCATGCCGATCTATCCTGGCGACATCGGCACCAACGGCGGGCTGATGACCAATGCCAAGGCGCAGGTCGTCAACGCCCAGGGCAAGCCGATCGACGGGCTCTACGCAGTGGGCAACAACGCGGCTTCGGCGATGGGTGAAAGCTATCCGGGAGCAGGCGTCACCATCGGCCCGGCAATGACCTTCGGCTATATCGCCGCGCGCGACATGACAGGGGCGAACGACTGACGCGCCGGGCGAGGTAACTCGGGCGCAAACCCCCGCAGCTCCGGCCTTGCGGCGAAGCTGCGGGCTGATGCCTAGATCGTCCGGGTCTGTCCACCGTCAACCATCAGCGTTTGGCCGGTGACATAGCCCGCTGAATCGCTCGCGAGAAATACCGCCGCGCGGCCGATGTCGCGTTCGCAATCGCCGATCCGGCGCAGCGGAACCTTGCTGATCTGGCGCTCGTAGTCCTTGGGAAAGTGCTGTTTCCAAAGCTCTACACCGGGGGAGTTGGCGATGGGGCAGATCACGTTGACCCGGATGCCATCAGG
>JAGWUU010000164.1 GCA_028868335.1 Sphingomonadales bacterium
GCCGTGCAAAAAACGCTTCCAAGAATCGTGAAGTATAGTTAACACTCTGAAATCAAAGCAGATTTTTAGTCTAGTTAACTGACAAGACTAACACTGCTCAAGCGGCTGGGGTAGCCGCGGGAGAAACGATAACAGGGCGGAACACTTCAGGACTGATCGTCGTAACGACCATCCCTTCCGGAACAGGGCCGGGGCGGATGCCAGCGGGCGACCTCAGGGGGCACGACAGACATGGGTGTGGATTTCACGGTGCTGGAGCGCTGCGCGCTCTATGGAATGCTTGCGGACAATTCGACCGACATCATCATCAAGAGCGACGCACGCGGGTTCATCGTTTCAGCCTCGCCCGCTCTTGCAGGCCTGGGAGTGAACCTGCCCGGCCTGCTGTTCGGCCCGCATATCCGCGACCTCGTGCAACCCTCCTATGCCGACGCCCTTGAGGCGGAGCATCGCGCCGTTCTTGCCGGGCGGGGCGACGGGCGGTGGCATGAGTTCCCCGGCCTCGGCTCCGGCGATCATCCCGAATGGTTCGAGGTTCGGATGAGCCGCCTCTGCGCGGATGACAGCCAGGCATACGGCGTTCTGGGCGTGATGCGCAGCGTCACGGCGCGCAAATCGCTGGAAGAGCGCCTGTTCGCTGCCGAACTGACCGACCCCCTCACCGGCCTCACCAATCGCATCGCCTTCACCACGATGCTCGATTACCTGGTCGACAACGACGCCACCGGCTGCCTCGCGCTTTTCGATCTCGATCACTTCATGGCGCTCAATATGACCTGGGGTCAGGTGGCCGGGGACGACATGCTCTGCGCCTTCGCCGGAATGCTTCGTGATCTCTGCCGCCGCGAGGACATCCTTTCGCGCGTTGGCGCCGAGCGGTTTGCCGTCCTCATGCCGCGCGTTGACCCGGATCACGCGCGCGCGCTGTGCCAGCCGGTGATAGATACGCTGGCGGCACTCGGACGCGGGGCGCGGCAGGCAGATCTGGCCGTTACTGCCAGCGCCGGGATCGCGCCGATCGCCGGCTCGGTCGACGCAACGTTGAAGCGGGCGGAAATCTCACTGTTCCTCGCCAAGGCCAAGGGGCGTTCACGGGTGGAAACCTGGAGCGCCGACCACCCACCTTCCCCCTTCGAATCCGGCATCCGAGACGGTAATTTCCTTGCATCTCCGCCCCGTTTCGCCTAGGCGCGCGCCGTCAGCGGAAACCACTGGTATCCAACGGCGTCACGGACGGCATTCGGCCCCCGTGGCAGACGCGGCCCTTTTGGCCCGTTTCGGGATTGTCCCGCGGCGGAGGAAAGACCGGCGGAAATAACCGCCTGGCCGGAAACATCGATACTGAGGAAACTCACCCTATGGCATCTCTTGCCAACCCCACCCGCGACCAGTTCGCGGCTCTCCTTGACGAATCGCTCGGCGGCGCCGCCGATGGCGGCTTTGAAGGCCGCGTGGTCAAGGGCACCATTACCGCGATCGAAAATGACAAGGCCGTCATCGACGTTGGCCTGAAGAGCGAAGGGCGCGTCGCGCTCAAGGAATTCGCCATGCCCGGCCAGCCCCACGGGCTCAAGGTCGGTGACGAAGTCGAAGTGTTCGTCGACCGCGTCGAGAACGCCGACGGCGAAGCCATGCTCAGCCGCGACCGCGCCCGCCGCGAAGCCGCCTGGGACAAGCTGGAAAGCGAATTCGGCGAAGGCAAGCGCGTCGAAGGCGTGATCTTCGGCCGGGTCAAGGGCGGCTTCACCGTCGACCTCGACGGTGCCGTGGCCTTCCTGCCCGGCAGCCAGGTTGACATCCGCCCGGTCCGCGACGTGCAGCCGTTGATGGACGTGCCGCAGCCGTTCCAGATCCTCAAGATGGACCGCCGCCGCGGCAACATCGTCGTCAGCCGCCGCGCCGTGCTGGAAGAAACCCGCGCCGAACAGCGCTCGGGTCTGATCCAGGGCCTCGCCGAAGGCCAGATCATCGACGGTGTGGTCAAGAACATCACCGACTACGGCGCCTTCGTCGACCTGGGCGGCATCGATGGCCTGCTCCACGTCACCGACATGAGCTACAAGCGGGTCAACCACCCCAACGAGGTCATCAACATCGGTGACACCGTCAAGGTCCAGATCATCCGCATCAACCAGGATACCCAGCGCATCAGCCTGGGCATGAAGCAACTCGAAAGCGATCCGTGGGAAGGCGTCGCCGCCAAGTACCCGGTCGGCGCCAAGCTGCGCGGCACCGTCACCAACATCACCGAATACGGCGCCTTCGTGGAGCTGGAACCGGGCATCGAAGGCCTGGTCCACGTTTCGGAAATGTCGTGGACCAAGAAGAACGTACACCCCGGCAAGATCGTCAGCACTTCGCAGGAAGTCGACGTGCTGGTTCTCGAAGTCGACAGCGACAAGCGCCGCATCAGCCTCGGCCTCAAGCAGGCCCAGCAGAACCCCTGGGAAGCCTTCGCCGAGAAGCACCCAGTTGGTTCGACCGTGGAAGGCGAAGTCAAGAACGCGACCGAGTTCGGCCTGTTCATCGGCCTCGACGGCGACGTCGATGGCATGGTCCACATGTCGGACATCGCCTGGGGCATCTCGGGCGAGGACGCGCTGGCGCTGCACCGCAAGGGCGAGCAGGTTTCGGCCATCGTTCTCGACGTCGATGTCGAGAAGGAACGCATCAGCCTTGGCATGAAGCAGCTTGAAAAGGGCGCTCCGGCGGCCGGCGTCGCGGCTTCGGCCTCGGGCCTCAAGAAGAACGAAGTCGTCACCGTCACCGTTCTCGAAGTGCGCGATGGCGGACTCGAGGTTCAGGCCGGCGAAGACGGCGCCACCGGCTTCATCAAGCGCAGCGACCTTGGCCGCGACCGCGACGAGCAGCGCCCCGACCGCTTCCAGGTCGGCCAGAAGCTCGACGCCATGGTCACCGGCTTCGATCGCTCGAAGAAGCCCAACTTCTCGGTCAAGGCTCGCCAACTCCACGAGGAGAAGGAAGCGGTCGAGCAGTACGGTTCCTCGGATGCCGGCGCCTCGCTGGGCGACATCCTCGGCGCCGCGCTGAAGGCCAAGAAGGACTGATCCGTCGTCCCCGCAAAGACGGGGGCCGCTGGCCTCATCGCCGAAAGGTTCGATCAGGCCGACAGCGATCCCGGATCAAGTTCGGGATGACGAAACAAAAGCCCGTCCGGAGCGATCCGGGCGGGCTTTTGCTTTGCAGGATTGCCGGTATGGTGGACGTTCGGGAGAGTTCCATGATCGAAGTCCATCAGTTCCCTTGCCTGTCCGACAACTACGGCTACCTGCTCCACGATCCCGCAAGTGGTGAAACGGCGTGCATCGACACCCCCGATGCCGACGAATACCTGCGCCAGGCGGCGGCAAAGGGGTGGCAGATCACCCAGATCTGGAACACCCATTGGCATCCCGATCACGCTGGTGGCAACGCGGTGATCGCGGCGGCGACGGGCTGCACGGTGATCGGCCCGGCGGAGGTCGAAAAGCTCGGCACCGCGCCTGACCGCGTCGTGAGTCAGGGCGACGTGGTGATGCTGGGCGACTGGGACGCGCGGGTGATCGACGTTGGCGGCCACACCAACGGGCACATCGCCTACTACCTGCCCGACGCGGCGATTGCCTTCGTCGGCGATGCGGTTTTTGCGCTGGGCTGCGGCCGCATGTTTGAGGGTACGCCCGGGCAGTTCTGGGCGAGCCTTTCGCGGATCAAGGCCCTGCCCGCCGCGACGCTGCTCTACTGTGCGCACGAATATACCGCGTCGAACGCGCGCTTTGCGCTCCATGCCGATCCCGATAATGCCGATCTGGCCGAGTATGCAGCGCAGGTGGCCAAGGCCCGCGCCGACGGGCGGCCGACCGTACCGACCACACTGGCGCGTGAATTAACCGCGAACCCCTTCCTGCGCGCCGATGATCCAGCATTGCAAGCGCGATGGGGCGGCGGAGACGCGGTGGCGACATTCGCCGCGCTCAGGGCCGCGAAGGACACGTTTTGAGCGGCGACATCACGCCCTCACCCTCGCCGCGCACCATGCATAGCAAGCGCCTGGCGATCGCCGGTTGCGCCATGCTGCTCTTCGGTGTCTTTACGATGGGCGCACTCGATGTGTGGCTTGCGCTCCACAACGACTGGACGGCACCCGTTGCGGACAGGCCCTGGCCAATTACCTTGCGGCGGATAACGGTCTATGTCGGTTCCGGTCTGTGGTGGCTGCGGCAATGGTTGCACGCCCCGATCCTTGTCGGAATCCTGCTTGCCCTGTGGGGCGGGTGGCCAACCGACCGCAAGGATGAGCGCCACCAATGAAGGCTGTTGTCGTTTGCGCGCTCTCGACCGATCTGTCGGGAGTGACCCTTGCCGATGTCGATCTGCCCGCACGGCAACCCGGTCAGGTTCTGGTTCGCGTTCGCGCGACCTCGCTCAATTTCCCCGACCTGCTGATGACGCGGGGGGAATACCAGATGAAGCCCGACCTGCCGTTCATCGCCGGGCTGGAGCTGGCGGGCGAGGTGATCGAGGCCGATGCCGACGCGCCCTTCAAACCCGGCGACCGGGTGTTCGGCGGGCAAAAGACTGGGGCTTTCGCGGAATTCGCCGCAGTCGATGCGGCGGTGCTGCGCTTGATCCCCGGCAACATGGACTTTGCCACCGCCGCCGCACTTGGCGCTGCCTATGGTACGGCCTGGACCGCACTGGTCGAGTTGGGAGGGCTGAAGGCCGGGCAATGGGTGCTGGTTCATGGCGCAAGCGGCGGGGTGGGCCTCGCCGCCTGTGATCTGGCCAAGGCGCTGGGCGCGCGGGTCATCGCCACCACCGGATCGCCCGGAAAGGTCGATGCGCTCAAGGCGGCGTGCAATCCCGATGCCGTCATCGTGGCAAGCGGCCGGTTTCGTGAGGATGTCGCCGCGATCACCGACGGAGCCCTGTGCGATCTGGTCTATGACCCCGTCGGCGGCGATGCGTTCGACGAAAGCACCCGCTGCGTCGCCTTTGGCGGCAAGCTGCTGGTGGTGGGGTTCGCCGGCGGGCGGATCGCCGATATCTCGACCAACATCCCGCTGATCAAGGGCTTCTCGATCGTCGGTGTGCGCGCTGGGGAATATGCCCGCCGCTTCCCTGAACGAGGCAAGGCGATCCGCGATGCGATGCTGGCGCTCGCTGCCGAGGGCAAGCTGCATCCCCACATCGACCGCGTCCTGCCGCTGTCGCGCTGGAAGGACGCTTACGAAGCGATGGCGCGCCGCGCGGTGATCGGCAAGATCGTGCTTGAGCCAGAGGCCTGAAACGGAAAAGGGCGGCTCGTTGGCCGCCCTTCCCCTCTCCAACTCGTGAACCGGATCAGATGCCGTCGATCGCCTGATCGACCAGCGCCTTGTCGGCGCCAGCATCGTGCTTCGCAGCGATCAGCGCGCGCGCGGCGGCGGCGGCGGCGGCGGCGGCCTTGGCGCGCAGCTCGTCGACCGCACCGCGTTCGGCGGCGGCAATTTTATCCTCGGCCATCTTCTCGCGGCGGCCGATCAGCGCGGTGGTGTCCGCCTCGGCCTTGGCGATGATGCCCTCGGCCTCGTGCCGGGCATGATCGAGCATCGCCACGGCGTCCTTTTCGGCGCCCGCGATCTTGTCGGCATATTCCTTGCGCAGCGCTTCGGCTTCAGCGCGCAGCGCCTTGGCCTCGTCAAGCTGCTTGCGGATTTCGGCGATCGACTTGTCGAGACCGGACGTGAGCATGCCGGGCACGCGCTTCCAGATCATCACGCCGATCAGCACTGCCATCGACAGCGCAACCCACATGCCGGGGGTCAGCCCGAATGCGGAAGGTTCGACTTCCCCGCCGTGCTCTGCGGCAACGGCAAGAAGGTTGAAGTCAGCCATTGAGAGCCTCCTTCACGGCAGCGCTCGCCGCCTTGGCATCGACCGTCAGCCCGGCCACGCGCGAAACGATCGCCCCGGCAGCGTCGGCCGCGACCTTCTCGATCTCGCCCAGCGCGCCGTCGCGGGCCTTGGTGATGCGGACATCAGCTTCGGCGAGGCGAGCATCGACCTTGGAACCCGCAGCAGCAAGCCGTGTTTCGCTGGCCGAAGCGGCATCCGACTTGGCCTTGGCGATTACCGCCTGAGCCTCTGCACGCCGCGCGTTTTCCTGGGTGCGCCAGGCCTCTTCCTCGGCATCGGCTGCTTTGCGCGCGGCGTCGGCCGCGGCAAGATCGTCGACGATCCGCTTGTCGCGGGCTTCGACCGTCCCCATCACCTTGGGGACCATGCCCCGGCCGATGACGAAGAAGATGAAGCCGAAGAAGATCAGCATCCAGAAGACCTGGCTGCTGTACGTCGCGGCAAGCTGCGAGATTTGAGGCATCGGGGCGTCCGCTTGGTCAGGCGGGCCCCCGCCGCGAAAGGCGGGGACCGGCCGGTCGATCGGTCAATCGTTCGTCGCGCTTAGGCGACGAAGATCAGGATCATCGCGACGACGAACGAGAGCAGGCCCAGAAGTTCCGCGGCGGCGAAGCCGATGAACAGGCGGCCCTGCTGGCCGTCGGCAGCGCCGGGGTTGCGCAGCGCGCTTTCCAGGAACGAACCGAAGACGTTACCCACGCCGATGGCGGCCATGCCGGCGCCGATGGCAGCGAGACCAGCACCGATCAGCTTGGCGCTTGCAGGTTCCATTTCAAAACTCCTTTTTTTCGAAAATTCGGATGGTTGATCAGATAACTTAGTGAAGGTTCTCAGCGTCGTTGAGATAGAGCGAGGTCAACAGCGCGAAGACATAGGCTTGGATTCCCGCGACCAGCAGCTCAAGCGCGCAGATCGCGATCATCAGCAGGAAGCTGGGAACGCCGACGATCGTGCCCCACAGCGGGCCCGAATTGGCGCTGCCGATCACGAAGCTCGACAGCACTTCAAGCAGGACGTGCCCGGCCATCATCGCCACGAACAGTCGCAGCGCGAGGCTGAACGGGCGGACCAGGAACGAAATCAGTTCGATGATCGGGATCAGCCACAGCAGCCACCACGGCGTGCCGTGCGGCACGAACAGGCTGAAGAAGTGCAGGCCATGACGCCAGAACCCGACGATCAGCACGATCGAGAACGACAGGATCGCAAGGAACCCGGTCACGGTAAAGTGGCTGGTCGGGGTGAAGGGATGAACGCCAAACAGCATCAGCGGAAGCAGGCCGAGCATGTTGGCGAAGAGGATGAACATGAACAGCGAGAAGATGTAGGGCACATACTTCTTGCCAGCCGGGCCGATATTGGCGGCAAGCAGATTGTCAATGAAGCCGGTGAAGCCCTCGACCGCCATCTGCCAGCGCCCTGGGACCAGATCCCGCTTCAGCCCGCCCGCGACGAAGACCAGCAGCGCCAGCGTGGTCAGCGCCATCCACAGCGCGGAGTTGGTGAAGGCAATGTTGTAGCCCGCGATTTCCCAGTGACCGGTGCCGAACAACGGCTCGATCGTGAACTGGTGCATCGGATCGACTTTTGC
>JAGWUU010000165.1 GCA_028868335.1 Sphingomonadales bacterium
AACTACATTCCGGCCAACCCGATGCAGACCCCGGCGCACATCGTGCCCGAATGGTACTTCTGGCCGTTCTACGCGATCCTGCGCAGCTTCACCCAGGACTGGCTGTGGTTCATCCCTGCCAAGCTGATGGGTGTGCTGGCGATGTTCGCGGCGATCCTGGTGTGGTTCTTCCTGCCGTGGCTCGATCGTTCGCCGGTCAAGTCGGGCAGCTATCGTCCGCTTTATCGCAAGTTCTTCTGGGTGCTGGTGATCGACGTGCTCGTTCTGGGCTACTGCGGCGGCTCGCCGGCCGAGCAGCCCTATGTGCTGGTCGCCCAGGTCGCTTCGATCTACTACTTCCTGCACTTCTTCGTGATCGTGCCCGTGGTCTCCTCGATCGAACGGCCCGAACCGCTACCCTTCTCGATCACCGAGTCCGTACTCGGCCACGATGAAGCCGCGGTTCTGGCCGCCAAGGCCTGAACGGACAGCGAGAGGGAAACGAAACAATGATCCGTATCTTCTCCATCCTCGCCGGACTGTTCTTTGTCGGCGCGCTGGCATGGTCACTGCTTTTGGACACCATTGGCCTTGCCCATGATGGCCTGCCGCACAGCGCGGAAAAGGCGTTCCACGAACATCCCAAGGCGCTTGCCCTGTCCAGCGATGGCTGGTTCGGCAAGTTCGACCGCAAGCAGGTCAAGCGCGGCTTTGAAGTCTATCAGCAGGTCTGCGCGAACTGCCACTCGCTGAAGCATGTTGCCTACCGCGACCTTGCCTCGCTCGACATGGGTGAGAGCGAGATCAAGGCGATTGCCGCCAAGGCGACCGTTTCCGCGAAGGATCCGCTGACTGGCGAAGTCAAGGATCGACCGGGCGTTCCCGCCGATCACTTCCCGCCGGTAACCTACGCCGGTCAGGGCACGCCGCCCGACCTGTCACTTATCGCCAAGGCGCGGCACGGCGGGGCGTCTTATGTCTATTCGCTGCTGACCGGTTACACCAACCAGCCGGCCGCGCTGTTGAAGCAGTACCCCGACGCCAAGACGCCGGACGGGCTGCACTACAACCCCTATTTCGCCAATCTCAACATCGCCATGCCGCCGCCGCTCACCAGCGACGGGCAGGTGACCTACAGCGACGGGACCAAGGCCACCGTTGACCAGATGGCCAAGGACGTTTCGGCGTTCCTCGTCTGGACTGCCGAACCCAAGCTCGACAAGCGCCATCAGGTCGGCCTGTGGTGGATCGGGTTCCTGATCTACGCGACGGTGCTGGGCTATATGTCCTACCGCAACGTCTGGGCGGAGAAGAAGGGCCACTGATCGCCGGCTTCGCCGACGCGCAAGGCATATGAAAACGGGGCGTCCCTTGCGGGGCGCCCCGTTTTTCGTTGGTCGCGACGTTGAACGTCAGGCGTTACTCGTCATTGCCTGCGATCAGGGTACGATAGGCCCATCCGCCGATGGCTCCGCCCAGGATCGGAGCCAGCCAGAATATCCAGAGCTGCTGCAACGCGATCCCGCCCTCAACCAGCGCCGGACCAGTGCTGCGCGCCGGATTGACCGAGGTGTTCGTGATCGGGATAGAGATCAGGTGGATCAGGGTCAGGCCGAGGCCGATCGCGATGGGTGCGAAACCGCCGGGCGCGCGGCTGTGAGTCGATCCCATGATGATCAGCAGGAAGAAGCAGGTCAGCACGACTTCCGCGACAAAGCCCGAGGCAAGGCTGTACTTGCCCGGCGAATGGTCACCCACTCCATTGCTGGCAAGACCGTTGGTCGCCAGATCATAGCCCGGCTTGCCGCTGGCGATCCAGTAGAGCAGGAACGCCGCGATGATCGCGCCGACGACCTGCGCGACGATATACGGCAGCACATCCTTGGCCGGGAAGCGCCCGCCACTCCACAAACCGATCGTCACCGCCGGATTGAAATGACCGCCTGATACATGGCCAACCGTATAGGCCATGGTCAGAACGGTCAGCCCGAAAGCCAGCGCCACGCCAAGCAGCCCTATGCCGACTTGAGGAAAGGCCGCGGAAACGACCGCGCTGCCGCATCCTCCAAAAACCAGCCAGAATGTACCGAAGGCTTCGGCAGCAAGTGCATTTGTTGACTTCATCATCCCCTCCATCCGTTGTTGTCCGGATAAGAGAAGGCTGCGCCTTCAAGCGCTTAAGGTAAAGAGACAATTTGCACGGCGGCGCGGGCGCCATTGACCGCGTCGCAAGGCTGGCGCATAGGGCGCTCCGCACAACGCGCGTGCGGGTATAGCTTAGTGGTAAAGCACCAGCCTTCCAAGCTGGCTATGCGGGTTCGATTCCCGCTACCCGCTCCAATTTCAGTCCTTCCGAGCGGCCAAATGCAGGGAAGAGGCTTGGCGTTTGTGCTGCCTCCGGCTCACAGCAGAAATGGTAGCGGCAGAAGGCTTGCCGCGGTGGCTGCAACGAGCGCTGTCGCCCCGGGCCAGGCTTTGCGCCAGCCGGCCAGGCTCAACGCAGTGGCGGCCTTGAACAGGGTGTTGAGCAAGACCGGGGGGATCAGCACCAGGCCGGCCACCTTCGGGGTCAGGGTGGCTTCGGGCAGATTCCCTAAAGTGATGATTGCTGAATCGACATCGACCACGCCGGAAAGAGCAAGTACCGTCGCAAGGCCGGCATCGCCAAACCGGAACAATACCCACCGCGCCGCGACCGTCAGCACCATCGTCAGCGCCATCAGGACCAGCGCCGGCTTGATGTCGAACGGGTTGCGCGGCACCGGCGTGCTGTCAGGAGCGGCCTGCTTGCCGCGGCGACGGAATAGCAGGCCAAAGGCCGCGAGACTGGCGAACATCCCCGGCACGGCCAGCGTGGCGAAGGTGGGAAGGGCGCGCGGCGCCAGAGCGGCCGTGAGGATCATCACCCGCATGAACATCACCGCCGATGCAAGCGCGATACCGGCATTCAGCAAGGCCCTGTCGTTGCCGTCGTCCTTCAGCTTTCCGGCGAGAGAGGCGGTCACCGCTGTCGAGGAAACCATCGAACCGGCCGCCGCGGTCGCCAGCAGTCCACGTGAAGGCCCCAGCCACCGTGCGGCAACATAGCCCGCGAAGGAAAATCCGGACACGAGCACAACCACCAGCCACAATTGCCGGGGGCGCCAGGCACCGTAGGGTCCGTAGGGGACGTCGGGGAGCAACGGCAAGATCACCAGGGCAATCAACGCAAAGCGGGCGATTGCGGCGATCTCCTGCTCGTCCAGATGATGCAGCAAGTGGTGCAGGGGTTTGCGCAGCGAAAGCACCAGAACGGTTACGCCCGTCACGGCGCTGGCCACTGCAAACGAGCCGATTCCCGAAAGATAGCCTGCCGCCAGCGTCACCAGCCCGACAAGGCTGGCAGTACCGCTGATCGCCGGGCTGCGCTGCGTGCTCCGCCAGTAACCGAGCAGGACAAGCGCAGCCGTGCCCGCGACGAGCACCGTCGCGAGGGGAGCGGCGTTGCCCTGAAGCGTGCCACCAATCCCACCGGCGAGGCCGATCAATCCATATGTGCGAATTCCGGCAAAACGGCTGCCAGCCGGCTCTGCGCGAAGTACCCAGCCACGTTGCAGCCCCACCAGCAGGCCCAAGGCCAGGGCAAGGCCGATCCCCGCAAGGTCATTTGCCGCAGTCACGCCGTTTGCCGCCATGTCGCGGTGATGGCAGGCGCAAGGCGTCCGGCAAAGGGAAATCAGCCCACCGCGCGTCCCGCTGGAACGATCAGATAGTCGCTGGCCTCGCCCTCGGCGAACAACTGTTCGGCAACCGCGGCGAGTTCGCCCTGGCAGACGATATACTCGCCCGAGCTGAAATGAATCGCGGTTCCGTAGATGCCTTCGGCAAGGTAGGCGATCTGATCGGGGTTGACGATCGCGGCCTGGCTTTCGCCTTGGGTATCGATCTTGACAAGCCTCATGGCGGCATCCCTCCTGTCCGGGGTGATCCCGGCGCTGGCTGCAACCCGATTGGCGCGTTATGACCTTTACTGTGACCGCCGCTTTTACCACGAATGCGCCGCCTGTGGCGAGCCCCCGCCGCGCGCCGCGCACATTGTGACCATGCCGCTGTCCACCGTCGAACTCGATCAATGGTTTGCGGGCAAGGGCTGGCGGGTAAGGCGTCATCAGGCTGAAATGCTGACGGTCGCCGATGAAGGCCGTCACGCCTTGCTCGTCGCCGATACCGGCGCGGGCAAGACGCTGGCGGGGTTTCTTCCGACCCTCGCTGCGTTCTGCCCATCGCGCCTTGGCGCCGCCGCCCCGCCGGATGGGCTCCACACGCTCTATGTCTCCCCGTTGAAGGCTCTCGCCCACGACGTGCAGCGCAACCTGCTTGCCCCGGTGGAGGATCTTGGGCTGCCGATCCGGATCGAAACCCGCAGCGGCGATACTCCGTCCGAACGCAAGGCCCGGCAGCGCGCCCGGCCGCCGCATGTCTTGCTGACCACGCCGGAATCGCTTTCGCTGCTGTTGTCCTATCCAGAGGCTGATCGACTGTTCGCCGGGTTGAAGCGGGTGGTGATCGACGAGGTCCACGCCTTCGCCACCGGCAAGCGTGGTGATCTTCTCGCCCTTGCGCTTACCCGATTGCAGGCGCTTGCTCCCGATCTGCAAAGGGTCGCCCTGTCGGCGACGCTCGCCGACGCGGAAGCCTTCAGGCGTTGGCTTGCTCCGACGGGTGCGACCGACAGCGTCGCCCTTGTCGAAGGCGAGGCCGGGGCGCCGCCCGAGGTCGAGATACTTTTGCCGCAGGATGCGCGGGTGCCATGGGGCGGCCATGCCGCGACCTGGGCAATCCCGCAGCTCTACGAGGCTATTCGCGCCAACCGCACCACGCTTGTATTCTGCAACACCCGTTTTCTCGCCGAACTGATTTTCCAGCAATTGTGGGACGCCAACGCCGATCACCTGCCGATTGGCATTCACCATGGCTCGCTGTCGCGAGAGGCGCGCCGCAAGGTCGAGGGAGCGATGGCCCGTGGTGAACTGCGCGCGCTGGTCGCGACGGCCAGCCTCGACCTGGGGGTTGATTGGGGCGACGTCGACCTGGTCGTGCAGATGGGCGCACCCAAGGGTTCGTCGCGTCTGCTCCAGCGCATCGGTCGGGCCAACCACCGGCTCGACCAGCCAAGCCGCGCATTGCTGGTCCCGGGCAACCGCTTCGAATTCCTCGAGGCAATCGCGGCGCAACAGGCGGTGGACGAAGGGCAGCGCGACGGAGAGGAATTTCGGCCCGGCGGGCTCGACGTGCTTGCCCAGCATGTCATGGCGCGGGCCTGCGCAGGTCCGTTCTCCGGCGCCGCCATGCTTGCCGAGGTGCGCGGTTGCTCGAGCTATGCCTGGATCGACGATGCAGCATGGGCGCGCGTCCTGCATTTCGTCGCGACCGGGGGCTACGCGCTCAAGGCTTATGACCGTTTCCACCGTATCGTCGAGGGCCGTGACGGCCTCTGGCGCCTGACCCATCCCGAACACGCCGCACGCTTCCGGTTGAACGCGGGCATCATCGTCGATTCCGAGATGATCGAGGTGCGCTTTCGCAATGGGCGCGCGCTCGGCCGGGTCGAGGAGGGCTTTGCGGCAAGTCTTGCCCCGGGAAACACGTTCCGGTTCGCGGGGCTCGATCTTGAGGTCGAGGCCTTGCGCGAAACCGAGTTGCTGGTCCGGGCCGCGCGGAAATCCGGGCAGATCCCCAGTTATATGGGGCAGCGCATGCCGCTTACCACGCACCTTTCGCAGCGGGTCCAGGGGCTGCTGGCCGATCGCGGCGGCTGGGCGCGCTTTCCCGACGACGTGCGCGAGTGGCTTGAAGTGCAGGATTGGCGTTCGGCCTTGCCTGAGCCGGGCGCGCTGCTTGTCGAAAGCTTTCCGCATGAGGGGCGCCACTACACGGTGTTCTATACCTTCGAAGGGTGGCCGGCGAACCAGTCGCTGGGCATGCTGATTACCCGGCGGATGGAGGAATCGGGGCTGGCGCCGCTGGGCTTCGTTGCCAACGACTATTCGCTGGCGGTCTGGAGCCTGAGGGTAGTCGCCGATCCGGCGATGCTGCTTTCGCCGACGATCCTGGCGGACGAATTCGTCGAATGGGTGGAGGGCAGCTACCTGCTTCGCCGGGCCTTTCGCGAGGTGGCGGTGATTTCCGGCCTCGTCGAGCGGCAGCAGCCGGGCAAGCGCAAGACCGGGCGGCAAGTGACGTTCTCCACCGACCTTATCTACGATGTGCTGCGCAAGTACGAACCGGACCACGTTCTGATCGCGGCCGCGTGGGCCGACGCGCGGGCGCGGATGACCGACGTTGGACGGTTGGCCGGGGTGCTCGATCGTGCCCAGATGCGCTTGCACCATGTCGTGCTGGATCGGGTCAGCCCGTTGGCCGTGCCGGTGCTGGTGATGATCGGCCGTGAGCAGTTGCCCCAGGGCAAGGCCGACGACGAGCTGCTGATCGAGGCCGAGGGACTGGCCGGAGCGGCGATGCGGGTTGATCCCGTCGATGGCCCGGCCGAGGAGCCGGGGGATTGGTGACGGATTCGACGCACCGGGCGGACATCTGCGATTGTGTCACCCACTATTCGCACACGAATATCGTTTAAAATCAAAATATTGAGCTACGGCACCCGACAGTTCGCCCAGACGAGGTGTCCGGGCAAATAATGCGTGATTTCATACGGTTGATCGCAATAAGGTGACACATTGACCATTTTCAGTGTCACCTTGCGGCGAAGTGTTGTGGGGGCCGTCAAAGAGCAGTGCCGGGTTGGCGTGGCCTGCATGTGTGCCAGCATTGCATCGTGTAGGAAACCGGCGGCGTTACCGCGAATGCGCGGATGAGGCCCGCAGGTGAAGGTGGCCGGTCCGCTCGCCGGGAATGAAAGCGTTGGACAATGAAAAAGGGGGCGGATCGCTCCGCCCCCTGATCGGTTTCCGTTCGGCCCTTAGGCTTATTCAGCCTTGGGCGCGTTGGGCGCCTTGTTGAATTCGGAATACTGTTCGTTGCCGACAAATCCGAAGGCCGTCACGCCCGAACCCTTGATGATCTTCAGCACCTTGGCCGTCGTATCATAGGGTGCTTGCGGATCGGGCTGGAACTGCAGTTCCGGTTCCGGCTTGATCGCCAGGGTTGCCTGCAGCGCGCCGAGCAACTGGCTTTCGTTCATCGGCGTGTTGTTCCAGAGGATCGCGCTGTTGGGCGCGATCACGACCTTGTTCTTGTCGCGCTTGATCACGGTCGGCGGTGGCGGCGCCGAAGGGTTCGGCAGATCGATGTTGACCGCGTGCGTTGCAACCGGGATGGTGATGATGAACATGATGAGCAGAACGAGCATGACGTCGATCAACGGCGTCGTGTTCATTTCCATCATCGGCTCGCCATCGTCCTTGCCGCCTGACATTGCCATTGTGGTTTACTCCTGAA
>JAGWUU010000166.1 GCA_028868335.1 Sphingomonadales bacterium
GTGTAAACTTGAAACGTCGCCCGCACTTGTCGGGTCGGCAGCGGAAGCGGGTCCGGGGCATGACTTCACGCGCGACCCGAGGCATGAGTCGGCCCGCTTCCAATTCCTGTCAGCGGAAATTGTCGGCGTAAGACTGGATCTTCAGTCGACGCGGCGGCACCGCGTGCACTTCGGCTTCGATGCCATACTTGGCGGCATAGGCTTGGGCCTCTTCCAGCGAACCGAACGTCAATTGCACCTGGCTCTGCGTGTCGCCCGATCCGGTCCAGCCCATCAAGGGGTCGGCCAGCCGCGCCGCCGATGGCGCGAAATCGAGGATCCAGTCACCAAGCCGGGCCCTGCCGGACTGCATGGCGTTTTTCGGGCGCTGATAGATACGTGCGGACATGTTGCGCGCACTGCGTCGAAATGGCGCGGGAATCAAGATGTCTTGCCATTCATTCGTCTTGACGAACGCGATGCGTCAGCCATGCCGATTGAATGCGTTCTTGGTCTTGAGGCTAGGCGTCTCGGTCCATGGCTGGTCTGGCCAGCGGTGCTTGGGGTAGCGGCCCTTCATGTCGCGCTGCACATCCTTCCACGATCCGCGCCAGAAGCCCGCCAGATCGCGCGTGGTCTGAAGCGGTTTACCGCCGGGGTCGGTAAGCTTGAGCAGCAACGCCTGCGGTGGCTGGCCGAAGGTGGGATGCACATCGAGCCCGAACAGCGCCTGGACCCGCAATTCAACCGATGGCCCGCCGGGATCATCATAATCGATCGGATGGGTGGTGCCGATCGGACTGGCAAACTGTGCCGGTGCCAGCCGGTCAAGCGCCTGCTGCGACGCATAGTCCAGCCTGTCGCGCAGGGCGTCGTGCAGCCTTGCCGGGTCGATCTGATCGAGCCGTCGACCAAGCAGCGGTGCCAGCCATCCATCCGCGTCCGCCAGCAACGCCTCGTCGGACAGGGCGGTGATCCCCGCATGGCGCGCCCGGCGCAGCAGTGACAGGCTCGCCTTCGACAACGGCAGAAGTTCGAACCCGGCCTCGCGCACCCTGGCGAGTACCACAGCGCGGATCGCATCGGGATCGGGCGAGGGATCGGGTCCGCGAGACACGGTAATTGCGCCCAACCGCGTTTCGAGTAACGCCTCGACCCGGTTCTCCCCGTCGATCCAGCGCAGCGCACCGCGCCGCTCCATGGTTGGGGCAAGCCAGCGCATGACCTCGGCTTCGGTGAGCGCGATGGCCCCGGTGATCCGCGCGCCCTTGGCTTCACCCTGGGCCTCACCCACCGCCAGCCATTCCGCCCGTGCAAGCGGCGATGCGGGATCGAGGCGCAGCCCGCGCCCGCCGGCGGTCAACCAGCTCTCCCCCGAAGGGTCGCGGCGGCGGGCGACGTTGTGCGGAAAGGCCTCCGCCAGGAGGATGCCGAGCGGGGGGGCGTCCTGGGACTGGCGCTGTGAATTACTTGCGAGAGGCTCGGGCTGAGCTAGTCCAAGACCGCGCGCCGCCCCCGCCCACCGTTGCGCCAGTTTGCGCGAGGCATCCACCCTGCCCGAGCGATCCCCGTCCCAGCGTTGCAACCTTGCAGCGAGATCCTCACCGCGTCCGCCAAGCCCGCGCTCCTGCAACAACAGGGCAAGTTTTGCTGCATCATCGTCGACGCCATGCTGCGCAGCATAAAGCAGCATGTGCGCAAGCGGCGGCGCCATCGGCAAGCGCGCCATGCTGCGCCCGTGCTGCGTGATCTTGCCCGCAGCATCAAGTGCGGTAAGTGATTGAAGCGTAGCGTTTGCTGCGGCCAATGCTGCGCCCGGTGGCGGATCGAGCCATGGCAATGCTGCAGGCTCTGCTGCGCCCCATTGTGCAAGGCTGAGCAGCAGCGGCACAAGGTCGGAGGTGAGCATTTCAGGCGGATCGAATGCTGCACGCCCGGCGTGCGAGGCCTCCTCCCACAGCCGCAAGGCAATGCCCGGCCCCTGCCGCGCGGCGCGACCAGCGCGCTGCGCCGCCGCCGCCTGCGATGCGCGGTGCGTGACGAGCCGCGTCACTCCCGCCGCCTTGTCGAATTCCGCGCGACGCGAAAGCCCCGCGTCAACCACGATCGAAACACCATCAAGCGTCAACGAGGTTTCAGCGATTGCCGTTGCCAGCACTATCCGCCGCCGCCCTTGCGGATCGCGACGAATCGCCGCGCGCTGCGCCGCCGGTTCGCATTGTCCGTGCAATGGCATGACCAGCGCGGCGGGCAGACGTTCCACCAGGCGTTCGCGCGTGCGCTCGATTTCACCGACGCCGGGCAGGAAGGCGAGAATGTCGCCCTGCTCCTCTCGCCAGGCGGTGAGGATCGCGCTGGTCACGGCCTCCTCGATCCGCAGTTCCGGCCGGGCGCCCAGCCAGCGAATCGTCAGGGGATGAGCCGCTCCCTCGCTTTCCACCACCGGCGCATCATCGAGCAGGCTTGCAAACCGTACGCCGTCGATGGTCGCGCTCATCACCACCAGCCGCAGGTCAGGTCGCAGTACCTGTTGGCTTTCGATCGCGAGCGCCAGCCCCAGGTCGGAATCAAGATGCCGCTCGTGCGCCTCATCGAACAGCACCGCAGACACGCCCGGAAGCTCCGGATCATTGAGGATGGTCGAAACGAAGATCGCTTCGGTCATCACCAGCACGCGCGTCCGCGCCGAGCGTTTGCTGTCGAGTCGCGTCAGATAGCCGATGGTCTGCCCCGCGGGTTGGTCGAGCAGTTCGGCCATCCGCTCCGCCGCGGCACGGGCTGCGACACGACGCGGGGAAAGAAGGATGACCGAACCCGTGCACCACTCCTCCCCCAACAGAGCCGGGGCGACCGCAGTGGTCTTGCCCGCTCCGGGTGGGGCGATCAGCACCGCGCTGTTGCCGCTACGCAAGGCGGCCAACAAGTCGGGCAGAACCGCGTGGATCGGCAACTGCCGGGCGTGGTCGGGTTGGGAACTGGCAGTCATGGCGCTTGCCGGGCGTGGACTCTTGCCAGGGTTCACGCAACAAATTTTGCGGTTGCGGGCAGATCAACCGTGATATGACGCGCGCGGGTCGCAACTGGGAACAGGAGGCTCCCATGACGGCACGAACAATCTCGCACGGCGTGATTATTGCAACCGCGCTCCTCACGCTTACCAACTGCAAGGGCCAGAAGGCTCAGGAAGCTGCCACCGCCGCACCGGCAACTGCGCAGACTTCCCTAGCCGCGCCTACCGATCCGATTGCAAGCGCGATGTCCGCTGCTCCCGCCGCCGTCGCGAAGAATGCAGCGATCGTGAAGGCTGGCGCCGATGGCAAGATGGAGACGTTGCGCCCCGGAACCAACGGCTGGACGTGCATGCCCGACAGCCCCGATACTCCAGGACCAGACCCGATGTGTTTCGACGCAAACGCCGGCGAATGGGTCGCGGCCTGGGCCGGGCACAAGCCCCCGCCAACCGACAAGCCGGGATTGATGTACATGCTGGAAGGCGGCACCGACGCCAGCAACACCGATCCCTATGCCAGCAAGCCGACCGGCGGCGACGACTGGCTGCATACCGGACCGCACCTGATGCTGGTCGGCTCGACCGCGGCGCTCAAGGGCTATCCGTCCGGACCCAAACCTGACGTGAAGGCGCCCTACGTCATGTGGGCGGGCACGCCCTATGCCCATCTGATGGTTCCCGTGAACTAGGAGGCGCGAGGGGCAGGACCGTCACGTTCTGCCCCCGCGCTTCCCTAACCCATCGGGTACATGATTTCGCGAGTCACCTTGTCGATCGCCTTCATCACCTCGGCGGGCAGCACCAGGTCGGCAGCGGCGAGAATTTCGGCAACGTGATCGAACTTGCTGACCCCAACGATGGTAGAGGCGACGAAATCGTGCTGCTTCGACCATGCCACGGCGAGCGTGACCGGGCTGAGCCCGGCTTCCTTGGCAATTGTCGCGAAGCGTTCGGTCGAGGCCAGCGATTTTTCGTTGACGAACCGCCGCCCCATTTGCGCCTGTCGCCCTTCCATCGCCAGGTAGCGCGAAAAGCGTGCACCTTCGGGGCGCGCTCCGTTCTGGTACTTGCCTGTCAGCACCCCGCCCGCGATCGGCGAATAGGGGATCAGGCTGACGCCTTCCTGGCGGCACACCTGGGCCAGCTCATCCTCGAACCGGCGATTGTTGAGGCTGAAATTGTTCTGGATCGTCTGATACCGCGCCACCCCCAGCTTCTCGGAAGCGGACAGGCTTTTCATCAGGCCCCAGCTCGTCTCGTTCGAACAGCCAAGTATCCGCACCTTTCCTGCGCGGACAAGTTCGTCGAGCACTTCCATGGTTTCCTCGTAGGGATTGTCATGGTCGGGCCAGTGGGTCTGGTAAAGGTCGATGTAGTCCGTCTGCAAGCGCTTGAGGCTGCCCTCGATCGCGGTGACGATGTTGTGGCGGTCAAGCGCGGTCATGCCTGAGCGGCAGGGCGACTTGAACCAGACGTGGCTTGGTCCCGAAACCTTGGTGGCAAGGATAATCGCATCGCGCGGCTTGGTCTTCAGCCAGCGCCCGACAATCTCTTCGGTGCGGCCGACCCACTTGATGTCGGGCGGCACGGGATAGCCCTCGGCCGTGTCGTAGAAATCGATCCCGGCGTCAAAACATGCGTCGAGGACGCGAAAGGCTTCGGCTTCGTCGGTCTGGCTTCCGAAGGTCATCGTGCCCATGCAGATGTCGGAAACGACGATGGCGGACTTGCCAAGGCGGCGGCGTTGCATGGCGGTGATTCCCCCGGACTGATTGCGTTGCGCTTGGCAACTGAGTGGCGGCTTGCGACCGCCCGGTCAAGCCCGTGCGCCGAGGGTTCCGGGAGACCAGGGGAACCCTCGGCGTCTTGGGGGCAACGTCAGGCGCCGGGGGGATGCGCCTAATCGGCCATGACATTCAGTCTGCGTCAGACCAGCGCGAGGACCGCCTGGTGCGTCCGGGGCTGCTCGCGATGACGCCGCCGTTCGGCGCGGTCCTGCTGCGACCAGGCGACGCGCAGTCCCGACACTCCGGCACGATCCATCGCCCTTTGCCAGGAGTAGAATTCCTCGAGGCTGAGGTTGTAGCGGGTCATCACCTCTTCGAGGGTCAGCAGCCCGCCTTGAACCGCGGAAACGACCTGTGCCTTTCGGCTGGCAACCCAACGCGTGGTGTTGGGCGGTGGCAGGCTGTCCCGGGTCAGGATTTCGCTGAACGGACCAATGATCCGGGCGGCACGCGAGTTTTGGTATTCAATCATGTTTCGGACCCTCGATTTCTGGTCAAATCGTTGGCCCCCAAGCACTTATGAATTTCGGCCTGGCTGGTTAAGATCATCTAAATATCTGCTGCGGTTCACCGCTGCGCAGGCGCAACTCACGCCCGGTTGAGCGTCACCCGCGACGAGTTGCAGGTGCCTGGAAAGATTTGCGAATCAGGTGCGGCGAGTCACGGCGAATTCCGCCGCCTCGGCCATGGCCGCCCGCGCCTCGCTCGCCGGGAAGCCGACAATGGCATCGATCGCGCGCTGGGCGAAGTGACGCGCCCGTTCGCGCGTGGCGTTCACCGCGTCATGGCGGGCGATCAGGGCTATGGCATGAGCCAGATCTTCGTCCGAGGTGCGGTGCCCGCCGATCGCCGCCCGCCAGAATGCGCGCTCGTCCTCGTTGCCCCGGGCATAGGCCAGGATCACCGGCAGGGTCATCTTGCCTTCGCGGAAATCGTCTCCCCGGCCCTTGCCCATTTCATCGCTGGCCGAATCGTAGTCCATCGCATCGTCGACAAGCTGGAAGGCGATGCCGAGGTTGCGGCCATAGTCCTCCAGCGCCCGCTCCTCCGCCTCGCTCTTTTCGGTAACGACGGCGGCAATGCGGGTAGCCGCGGCGAACAGCGCAGCGGTCTTGGCGAGGATGATGTTGAGGTAGCGCTCCTCGCTCGTTTCGATCTGGCGCGCGGCGGTCAACTGGTCGACCTCGCCCTCAGAGATCACCGAACTGGCATTGGAAAGTATCTTGAGCACCTTCAGGCTGCCGTCCTCGACCATCAGCTCGAAACTGCGGGTGAAAAGGAAATCGCCGACCAGCACCGTCGCCGGATTGCCAAAGATGAGGTTGGCCGCCGCCTTGCCCCGGCGCATGTCGGAGCCATCGACCACGTCGTCGTGCAGCAGCGTGGCGGTGTGGATGAATTCCACGGCCGCAGCCAGCTTGTGATGCCGGGTGCCGTGATAACCGCACAGCGCGGCCCCGGCGAGCGTCAGCATCGGACGCATCCGCTTGCCGCCGCCTGCAATCAGGTGGCCGGCCAGAGCGGGGATCAACGGGATCTCGCTTTGCATCCGCTCAAGGATTACGGCGTTGACCGCGTTCATCCCCGAAGCGGTCAATGCCATGATCGGGGAGAGCGAGGGCGCGGTTTCGCGCGGACGCAGGGGGATCACTTCGGCGCTCATTGCCCAAGCGCCTAGACCGCCCACGCCCGGCAAGGCAAGCGCAAAGCGGGCAATGGTATTGCGCATTCCGTCATGCTAGCGCGCGGATCATGTCCGAGTCCCCGTCCGATCCCGTCCTTGCCAGCTTCCGCGCTTCGATCGACAATATCGACGCGGCGCTGATCCACATTCTTGCGGAGCGCTTCCGCATCACCAAGGCGGTGGGCGCCTACAAGGCGGAGATGCGCCTCCCCGCGTCGGATCCTGGCCGTGAGGATCGCCAGATCGCCCGCCTGCGCAAACTGGCCGAAGATGCCCAGCTCGATCCCGAGTTTTCGGAGAAGTTCCTGCGCTTCATTATCCAGGAAGTAATCCGCCACCACGAGCAGGCGGCCGGGAAGTAATCAACCTTGAGTTAAATAGCCGACTGGCTATGCCATTCTCCGACAATGGAATTTGGAGGGTGGAGTGATGATCAGGTTGGTTCGTTCCAGCGCAGCGGCAGCTTTGGCGGTCATCGCTCCGATTTCGGCACATGCCCAGCAAACTGCGCCGGTGGCAGAGGCCACCGCACCCGATCCTGCGCGCGCCTCCGCCGCAGCGATCACGGTCGATCACGTTTTCCCTGCCGGGACCTATGCCCGCATGATGAACGGTTCGTTCCAGGCCATGACGAAGAGTATGTTGGCCGGTGTCGAAAACATGCCGATCAAGCAACTCGCCGCAATCGGCGGCTTGAAGGAAGAGGAAGTCGCCGCGCTCGGCAAAGGCACGCTCAAGGAGATGATGGAAATCTACGACCCGGCCTATAACCAGCGGATGCAAATCACG
>JAGWUU010000167.1 GCA_028868335.1 Sphingomonadales bacterium
CCGCCACTCCGGCGTGGTTGAGCGCGGCGACGGTATCGCCCCCGCCCGCGACCGAAACCAGCGCACCTTCGGCGGTCAGCGCGGCGGCCGAGCGGGCGAGCGCGACGGTCGCGGCATCGAAGGGCGGAATCTCGAATGCGCCAAGCGGGCCGTTCCAGACCAGAGTGCGGCAGGTCTTGAGGACGTCTGCCAGCGATTCCACGGCTTGCGGGCCAACGTCGAGAATCATCTCGTCGGCAGCAACCTCATGGACGTTGCAAATCCGCACCGATGGCGGATTTGCGGCGAATTCCCTGGCCACCACCACGTCGTAGGGCAAGTGCACCGTACATCCGGCCTTGTCCGCGGCATCGAGGATTTCCTCGGCAGTTCCGGCGAGGTCATGCTCGCACAGCGACTTGCCGACATCGACTCCGCGCGCGGCGAGGAAGGTATTAGCCATGCCCCCGCCGATGATCAGGTGATCGACCTGCGTGACGAGGTGCTTGAGCACGTCGAGCTTGGACGAGACCTTGGCCCCGCCGACAACGGCGGCAACCGGCTTGACCGGCGCGCCCAGCGCCTTGTCAAGCGCTTCAAGTTCGGCCTGCATCGAACGCCCGGCATAGGCTGGCAGCAGATGGGCCAGCCCCTCGGTGCTGGCATGGGCGCGGTGGGCGGCGGAGAACGCATCGTTTACATAGAAGTCGCCGTTGGCGGCGATCGCGCGGGCGAAGTCAGGATCGTTCTTTTCCTCGCCCTTCCAGAACCGGGTGTTTTCCAGCATGGCGATGTCGCCCGGCCCCAGGATGCCGATCGCCTGCGCGACCACCGGCCCGGCGACCTCGGGCACGAACATCACTTCCCTGCCCAGCACCTTCTGCACCGCGTCGAGCGTCATCGACACCGACATGGTCGAGACCCGTTCGCCCTTGGGACGGCCGAAATGGGCGAGCAGCAGGACCTTCGCCCCCTTGTCCGCCAGTTCAAGGATCGTCGGCGCCGAGGCGCGGACGCGGGTGTCATCGGTAACGGCTCCATCCTGCATCGGCAGGTTGAGATCGACGCGCACCAGCGCGACCTTGCCGTTTACGTCACCGAGATCATCGAGGGTCTTGAACTTGGGCATGGAGTCCTCTGAGAACAGCGGCGGCCCAACCACCCAAACCCGTCACCCTGAACTTGCTTCAGGGTCCATCCATCCCCACCGACCGCCGGTCCTGGAGGCGCGATGGATGCTGAAACAAGTTCAGCATGACGAGTCTGGTTTATATTACTTCGTAATTACAGAAGCTTGCCCATCGCGCCGGCCGTATCGACCATGCGGTTGGAGAAGCCCCACTCGTTGTCATACCAGCTCAGCACGCGAACCAGCTTGCCGTCGATCACGCCGGTTTCGAGGCTGTCGATTGTCGAGCTGTTGGCGCAGCCATTGTAGTCGATCGACACCAGCGGTTCGTCCGAGAAGCCCAGCACGCCCTTGAGCGGGCCTTCCGCAGCCGCCTTGAGCAGCGCGTTGACTTCTTCCTTGGTGGTGTCGCGCTTGGGCTGGAAAGTCAGGTCGACCACCGAGACGTTCGGGGTTGGCACGCGGATCGCCGAACCATCGAGCTTGCCCTTCAGTTCGGGCAGCACCTCGCCCACGGCGCGAGCGGCGCCGGTGGTGGTGGGGATCATGCTCATCGCGGCGGCGCGGGCGCGGCGCGGGTCTTCATGGATCTGGTCGAGGATCTTCTGGTCGTTGGTGTAGGCGTGAACCGTGGTCATCAGCCCGCGCTCGATCCCGATCGAATCGTTCAGCACCTTGGCGAAGGGCGCGAGGCAGTTGGTGGTGCAGCTCGCGTTGGAGACGATCACGTCGGTGGCGCTCAGCTTGTCGTCGTTGACGCCGAACACCACCGTCAGGTCGACGTTCTTGCCGGGGGCCGAGATCAGTACCTTTTTGGCGCCGGCGGCAATGTGCTTTTCGCACGAGGCGCGATCGGTGAAGAAGCCGGTGCATTCCAGCGCGATGTCGATGCCGTTTGCCTTGTGCGGCAGATTGGCGGGATCGCGTTCGGCCGTGACCTGGATGCGCTTGCCGTTGATGATCAGGTCGTTACCGTCGACTTCGACCGTGCCGTCGAAGGCGCCATGCACGCTGTCACGCTTGAACAGCAGGGCATTGGCCTTTGCCGATGCGAGATCGTTGATCGAAACCAGCTCGAGATCGTGATCGGTCCGCTCGAGAATGGCGCGCGCCACATTGCGCCCGATGCGCCCGAAACCGTTGATCGCAACCTTGATCGCCATTGAATGTGCTCCTTTGGGTCCTTTTGCCCGGCCTGGTTGCGCTTGCCCCTAGTGGGGTTCGCTACGATCGCAAGGCCGAATAGGTTTTCATGACTCGTGTTTGATCAAAGGCCGAGCTTGGCCTTGACCTGCGGAACGATGGCCTCCGCCGTGAGGCCGAAATATTCATAGAGCTGGTCTGCCGGGGCCGAGGCACCGAAGCGGTCGATCCCGAAGGCCAGCCCATCGCGACCAACCCACTTGTGCCACCCGAAGGTGGTGGCCGCTTCGATCGATACCGCCAGAACACCGTCAGGGATCAGCGCATTCTGGTAGGCGAGGTCCTGCGCCTCGAACAATTCCCAGCACGGCATCGAAACCACATCGGCGCCGATGCCCGCCTGTTCCAGCGCAGCGGCCACGGCCACCGCGATCTGCACTTCCGACCCGGTGGACAGCAGCACGACCTTGCGCGCGGCCTTGGCGTCCACCAGACGATAGGCGCCCTTGGCCGAGCGGTTCTGATCGGCATTGTCACGCAACGCGGGCAAATTCTGCCGGGAGAGCGCCAGGGCGCTTGGGCCATCCTTGCGTTCCAGCGCGAGTTCCCAGCACTCCGCCGTTTCCATCGCGTCGGCGGGACGAAATACCCACAGTTCGGGAATCGCGCGCAGCGAAGGGACATGCTCGATCGGTTGGTGGGTTGGCCCGTCCTCGCCCAGACCGATCGAATCGTGCGTCAGGACGTAGATCGCCCGCGCCTTCTGGATCGCGGACAGGCGGATCGCGTTGCGGCAATAGTCGGAAAAGACCAGGAAGGTGCCGCCATAAGGCACAATCCCGCCATGCAGCGCCATGCCGTTCAATGCCGCCGCCATGCCGAATTCGCGGATGCCATAGTGGAGATAGCGGCCGGAATAGTCGGTTGCCGTGAATTCCGGCGTGGACTTTGTCTTGGTGTTGTTCGACCCGGTGAGATCAGCCGATCCGCCGATCATGGCCGGAACGGTTGCCGTGAGAACCGTCAGCGCGTCCTCGCTCGACTTGCGGGTGGCAAGCGTAGGCTTGTCGGCGGCGAGCTTCTCACGATAGGCGTACCACCCCTGAAGCGTCGGCAGGTCGCCAGCGATGCGCGCGCTGAACTCATCGCCGCGCGCGGAGGCCGCGAGCCGCTGCTCCCACCCCGCGCGTGCTTCGGCGCCGCGGGCGCCAAGGCTCCGCCAGTCCGACAGGATGTCACCAGGAATGACGAACGGCTCCGCCGTCCACCCCAGCGTCTTGCGGGCAGCGGCAATTTCGTCCGGGCCGAGCGGGCTGCCGTGAACATTGTGCGTGCCCTGCTTGTTAGGCGCGCCCTTGCCGATGATCGTGTGGCAGGCGACCAGCGAGGGACGCGGATCGGCCGCAGCTTCGGCCAGAGCGCGAGCGATGTCGGCATAGTCATGGCCATTGCACTCGGTCGTGTGCCAGCCCGTCGCCTCATACCGGGCCCGGATGTTCTCGCAGGTCGACAGCGAGGTATCGCCATCGATGGTGATGTGGTTCGAATCCCACAACACGTTCAGCCCGCCAAGCTGGTAGTTGCCCGCGAGGCCGATTGCTTCGTGATTGATCCCCTCCATCAGGCAGCCGTCACCGGCGATCACCCAGGTCCGGTGATCGACGAGGTCGCCGCCGAATTCGGCATTGAGGTGCCGCTCGGCGATCGCCATGCCGACCGCCATGGCCAGGCCCTGCCCCAGCGGACCGGTCGTGCATTCGACGCCGGGCAACTCGGTGTTTTCCGGATGACCGGCGCAAACCGAGTGAAGCTGGCGGAACCGGCGAATGTCGTCGATCGTCGGCGCGTCGTAGCCGGTCAGGTAAAGCAAGGCATAGAGCAGCATCGAGCCATGCCCGGCCGACAGCACGAAGCGATCGCGATCGGGCCACTTGGGCGAGGCCGGATCGAAGGTAAGGAACTGCGAATAGAGTACCGTGGCTACATCTGCCATGCCCATCGGCATGCCGGGATGGCCGGAATTCGCAGCCTGAACGGCATCCATCGCCAGAGCGCGGATCGCGTTGGCCATGGGGGCCAGGCGGGTAGGAGCCAGGGACGCGGCATTGGGGCTCATGGAACAGGCTCCCGGAAAGATCGCTGGATAGACACCGAGTCGGCGCGAGGCCTCCTTTGCGGAGGCTCTGCCCCCCGTCAAGCGTGGGCCACGGCACACGGTTTGCAAACAAGAGGAAATCTTCGCCGCAAGGCTTTGCCTCCGTGCCGTTTTGGGTTAGCCAGCCCACATGGATGGGGATCGCACCGCCCGCGCCATGGCGCGGATCGAAGCGGCGCTCGCCCGAATTGAGGCGGGTGCGCAACAAGCCGGAGGAGCATCCGGCAGCATGGAACTGGCCCGACTTGAGGACCGGCATGCGCGGCTGCGCGCGGCGGTTCAGGATTCGCTGACCGAGCTGGACCAGCTTATCGAGGGGGCACAGGGATGAGCAACCTGACCTTGCAGATCGGCGGCCGCGCCTACACCGTTGCCTGTGCCGAGGGCGAGGAAGCCCACGTAACCGCGCTTGGCCGCACGATTGCGGACAAGGTCGAGCAGATGGGCGCGGGGCAAAGCGAAGCCCGGCAATTACTGTTTGCCGCGCTGATTCTCGCCGACGAGCTGCACGAGGCGCGCTCGCGGGCCGGAGCGCCGGCCACTTCCGACAGTCAGGCGGCTACGCTTGAAGCACTGGCGGACCGACTTGAAAAGTGCGCTGCGGCACTTGAGGCTTGAGGCCGCCCGGCCTACATACCTTCGCGACGGGTACTGCCCGGTACGAACCGACAGAATATCCCTGAGGCTATAAGCAATCCATGGGGGCTGTCCCTGCCCGCGCTCTTGGCTCGGTGCATATGGTCCCCACCTGACGTTAGGCGTCAGAGGATTTCCCGGCAACGGCCCATGGTGGTCCCGTCACCCATTGCGCAGCGGAGCAGAGCGTGACTGACAAGAAGGCGCTGCGCGCCGAACTGAAACGGCGGCGCGCCGAATTTGTCGCGGCGATCCCCGAAAGCCAGCGTGCATTGCTGTTCCGCCGCCCGCCAGACGCAGTCGCCGCGCTGGTTCCGGAAGGAGCCGTGGTTTCAGTGTTCCATGAGATGTCGGGCGAAGCGCCCGCCTCGAACTATGGCCGATGGTTCTTCGAACGGGGACACCGCATCGCACTGCCCTGGTTCGCGGGCCGGGGCACACCCATGCTGTTTCGCGAATGGACAAACCCGTTCGTCGATGACCTGCTGGTTCCCGATCCCTACGCCGCGATGCAGCCTGCCGACGATGCACCGTTGCTTGAACCCGAAGTCATGTTCTGCCCGCTGCTCGGATTTACCAGTCATGGCGGACGAATCGGCTATGGCGCAGGGCACTACGATACCTGGATGAGCGCGCACCCGCCGCAGTTCGCGATTGGTGTTGCCTGGGATTGCCAGCTTGAAGAAGGTATTCCGATGGAGGATCATGACATCCCGCTGAGCGCGGTCGTCACCCCTACCCGGCTCTACGGACCGTTCTGATGCGTACCGAACCTACCCTGCGCATTCCGCTTGGCGTTCTGGCACTGCTGGTGGCCTTGCTGGCCTATGGACTGGTTGTCGCGCGCTACGTTGCGCCGCTGATCGCCGGGTGGCCCGCGCTGGGGCAACTGCCGGTCTATGTTGTCCTTGGAGTTGTCTGGCTACTTCCTTTGAAGCGCTTCCTGATCTGGATGGAAACAGGCCGGTTCGGCTAAACCTTGAAGCGGGAGGGCAGGCACGATGAAACGCAGGATCGGACTTGGCCTTGTCGCACTGATCCTTGCCGCCGGACTGCTTGTGCTGGTTGGACGAAACTGGATTGCCCAGAGAGCCTTTGACCGCGCGGTCGACAAAAGCGTGGGGATCGACCGGTCAGCCGCCCTGCCCGATGGCCTCCACGCCTATGTCTGCGGGAGTGGATCGCCGCTGCCCGACGCAGCCCGCGCCGGGCCGTGCATCGCGGTGCTGGCCGGACGGCAGGCATTCGTCTTTGATGCGGGTTCGGGTTCGATTCGCAAACTGGGACGCATGGGTTTCCCCATGGACCGGCTGCAAGCCGCATTCCTCACCCACCTGCACTCCGATCATATCGACGGTTTGGGCGAACTTATGCTCCAGGCGTGGATCGCGGGTGGCCGTTCGGTGCCGTTGCCGATCTACGGTCCGGCCGGAACCGACAAGGTGGTGAACGGCTTCGACGCCGCTTATGAGACAGACAGGGACTTTCGCATTGCCCACCACGGCCCGAAGGTGACGAGGCCGGGCGGCTTCGGCGGAGCAGCGCATGTCCTGACGCTGGATCCGGGATCGGACGACCGGCAAATCTACGCCAGCGGCGATGCCACGGTTCGCGTGTTTCGGGTCAACCATGATCCGGTCAAACCCGCGTTCGGCTATCGCATTGATTACAAAGGCAGGTCCATCGCGATCAGTGGCGATACGGTATATGTCCCCTCTCTGGTCAAGGCCTCCCGAGGCGTCGACGTGCTGTTCCATGAGGCGATGAACAAGCACATGGTCGCCGCCTTGCAGGCCAAGCTTGCGGAACGGGGACGCGCGGATGCGGCAAAGATCATGGGCGACATTCAAAGCTATCATTCCAGCCCCGAAGACGCCGCCCGCGCCGCGCGCGAGGCTGGGGCGAAGGCGCTGGTGCTCTATCATCTGGTTCCCGCGCCGCCCGCCAGATTGATCGAGCCATTGTTTCTCGGGGACGCGCCAAACCAGTTTTCGGGGACGCTCAGGCTCGCGCAGGACGGCATGATCGTCAGCCTACCCGCAGGCGGCGCGGACGTGCGGTTCAGCCGCGCATTCTGATCCAGGAAATCCCCAAGTGGCGCGAGTGACGGGGCTCGAACCCGCGACCTCCGGCGTGACAGGCCGGCACTCTAACCAACTGAGCTACACCCGCGCAGCCACTTGGGAGCCGCGC
>JAGWUU010000168.1 GCA_028868335.1 Sphingomonadales bacterium
TACAGCGTGTAGTCGCCATAGCCGAGCAGGATCAGCCCGTCGGCGCGGTGGCTGTCCTGGTAGCGGGTGTGCCAGTCATCCTCCATCTTCTGGAACGAGATGAGCAGGTCGAAACTTCGATTGGCGCAGGCCCGGGTGATCGATCCGAGCATGGCGAGGAAAAACGGGTTGATCTTCGAATCCTCGGGCGTTTGCTCCTCGAAGAATAGCAAGGCGATGGTGTTAGAGCGTTGCGAGCGCAGCGATGAGGCGTTCTTGTCGACCGAATAGTTCAGTTCGCGCGCGATTTCCTCGATCCGCTGGCGGGTGGCCAGGCTGACGGCCCGCGATCCGCGCAGCGCGCGACTGACAGTGGGCTGCGATACGCCAGCGATGTAGGCGATGTCGAAGCTGGTCGGTTTGCTCGAGCGTTTGCGCCCCATGCCCACTCCCTGCACGCTGCGCGACAGGCAACTGCAAGGGTTTTCCTAGGCTTCGCCGACGACTCTCGCAATCACCGAAAATCGCGTGAATTGCCCGCCCATCCGCGCTGACACAAAGGCGTTGCATCGCTGCCACACTGCGGCCTGATGCATAGTATGCGTATACGTATGCCTTCTATCGGACCGTCCCGGCGCGGACGTAAGGCCAGTTTCAACAGGGGCAATCTTTGCAATCCCCTGCCATTTGGAGGGGCATTTGTCGGGGCCCGCGTCAAACCCGGCAAGGTTTTGGGAGAGAGATCTCGTGGCACTTCGCACCCGTATTCGCGGTAGCCTTGGCGTATCCGCCATCGCGCTCACCGTTTCCGCCTTCGCCGTTCCTGGCGCCGTAATGGCCCAGACCGCTCCGGCCGCAGCCGACAGCGCGGCTGACAACGGCGAAATCGTCGTCACCGGCTTCCGCGCCGCGCTGCAGAGCGCGACCTCGATCAAGAAGCGCACCGAAACCGTGGTCGAATCGGTCAACGCCGAAGACATCGGCAAGCTGCCCGACAACTCGATCGGTGAATCGATCGCCCGCCTGCCCGGCCTTGCCGCCCAGCGCAGCAATGGCCGCGCCAACATCATCTCGATCCGCGGTTTCGGCCCGGACTTCTCGACCACCACGCTGAACGGTCGCGAACAGACCACCACCAACGACAGCCGCGCGGTTGAATTCGACCAGTTCCCGTCGGAAATCCTGTCGGGCGTCGACGTTTACAAGACCTCGCAGGCCGATCACACCGCCGGTGGCCTGGTTGGCTCGATCAACCTGCGCACCATCCGTCCGCTCGACGCCAAGAAGCGCGTCATCGCCATCGGCGCCCGCGGCACCTACGTCGACCAGAAGGTGATCCCGACCAGCAAGGACAAGGGCTACCGCGTCTATGGCACCTTCGTCGACACCTTCGCCGACGACACCATGGGCGTCGCGCTGTCGGCCGCCTATTCGGACGAGCCGTACCAGACCCACGACTGGAACGCCTGGGGTTACGGTGGCTATGGCACCAACCAGTACGGCATCAGCGGCGTCAAGACCTGGGAAGAATCGTCGCGTCTCAAGCGCCTCGGCCTCAACGGCACCTTCCAGGCCAAGTTCAGCGATCAACTGACCTTCACGGTTGATGGCTTCTATTCGCAGTTCAAGGAAAAGCTCGACCAGAAGGGTTTCGAGATGCCGATCCTGTGCTGCGGGTCGACGGTGACGGGCTTCACGCCCGGAACGATCACCAACTACCCCATCGGCGGCAACACCGTTCCGATCGGCCTGATCACTTCCGCCTCGTGGACGGGTCGTCCGATCATCGAGAACTATGCGACCGACAACGACAACAAGACGTATTCGTTCGGTGGCAACCTCAAGTGGGACAACGACGCCGGAATGCGCGCCCAGCTTGACGTAAGCTGGTCGCGCACCGATCGCTGGCAGGATCGCCTTGAAACGATCGCCGGCCTCGGCAGCAACCTGTCGACGGCGGGCGCTGTTTCCACTTACGGCGGCACCTTCGGCTACACGCTCACCCCGAACAACGCGCTCAACTTCACCAGCAACTTCAACGCCGCCAATCCCGCGCTGGTGCTGACCGACGTTGAGGGCTGGTCGGGCTCCACCAACCAGGCAGGCTATGACAAGATCCGCAAGAGCCGCGACGACCTGAAGGAAATCCGCGCTGAGGTCGAAAAGGACATCGGCGGCTTCCTCAAGTCGGTGAAGGTCGGTGTGGATCACACCTATCGCAAGAAGAGCCTGACGCAGGACGAGGCGTTCCTGGTTCCGCCGGGCGGCGCTGATGGTGTGGTGATCCCCGCCAACCTGCAACTGACCCCGGTGAACCTGTCACGCGGCTTTGGCCCGCTCCTGTCGTGGGATCCGCGTTCGCTGGTGCCGAACAACGTGCTGCTTTACCAACCGAATCCCTATGGCGCTTCTCAGGCCTACCAGATCAGCGAAGATGTCTGGACGCCCTATGCCATGACATCGCTCAATGCGGATCTTGGCAATGGCAACGAGTTGACCGGCAACGTCGGCGTCCAGGCGATCCACACCAACGTTGGGTCATTTGGTGCGGTCAATGGCTTGGCGAAAGACAGCTACTGGATGGTGCTGCCCAGCGCCAACCTGAACATCCGCACCCCGAATGACATGGTGGTCCGCTTCGCAGCGTCGGAGCAGATGATGCGCGCCCGCTTGCCTGACATGGCGAACACGGTCGGCTTCGGTGCCAACATCGCCTACAATCCGGTGATCTACACCGGCGGCGGCGGCAACCCGCATCTGCGCCCCTTCAAGGCCTACGCTCTCGATCTCTCGGTTGAGAAGTACTTTGGAAACAAGGGTTACCTGGCCGTTCAGCTCTACTACAAGCACCTGATCGACTACATCGATCCGAGCGGCATCGACCTGAACTACAACTATTCCGGTTATCCGGTGCCTGCAGGGATCGTGCCGTCCAGCCCGATCGGTGTGTTCAGCGGTCCGGTAAACACCCACGGCGGCTGGATCATGGGCGGCGAAATCGCCGGCACCCTGCCGTTCGACGTGTTCACCTCGGCGCTCAGCGGGTTCGGTATCACCGGCGGTCTGGGTTACACCGAGACGAAGGCGTTCGACTCGCACGGCGTTGCCACGTCGATCCCCGGCTATTCGAAGTACGTCGGCAACCTGACGGCGTTCTACGAGAACCATGGGTTCAACCTGCGCGGCTCCATGCGTTATCGTTCGGGCTTCCTGGGTGACTTCGCGCTGTTCAGCGGCGGACTCGATCGCCAGGCCGTTCTGGCTGAAACGGTCTATGATGCGCAGATCGGCTATGATTTCCCCAAGGGATCGGCGCTTCAGGGCCTGTCGCTCTACATCCAGGGCCAGAACCTGACCGATCAGCGTCAGGCTACCCTGGCGCAGATCAACGGCGCGGCCGTTCCTGACGCCTGGCTTAAGTACCAGACCTATGGCCGCCGGTTCCTGGCGGGTTTCACCTACAAGTTCTGATGGTATCAGGGTTCCGCCGGGTCATCCGGCGGAACCACCCTTTCAGGCAGGTGTATTATGAGCGAACCGTCGCGCCTTGAGGTTGTTGTAGCCGGGGGCGGGTCGGCCGGATGGATCGCGGCGGCTACGCTGGCGCGGTTTCTGGGCGATTGCGCCACGATCACGCTGGTTGAATCCGATGAAATCGGCACGGTTGGCGTGGGCGAGGCGACGATCCCGCAGATCCACAACCTGCTGATCGGCCTTGGGATCGACCAGACCGAGTTTCTCCAGCGCACCAACGCCAGCTTCAAGCTCGGCATCGAGTTCGCCGACTGGCTGCGCCAGGGTGAAAGCTATATCCACAGCTTCGGCAAGGTCGGGCGCGGGGTCGGGCTGATGCCGTTTCGCCAGTTGTGGCTGCGCGGGCGCGGACTTGGCGTTGCCGGTGATTACGGCGATTACAGCTTCAATATCGCGGCCGCGCTGCGGAACCGTTTCGCGATCGTCGACGATCAGGGTGCGGCGGGGATGGACCTTGCCTATGCCTATCACCTCGATGCGACGTTGTTCGCGCAAATGCTGCGTGAGTACTCGACGGATCGCGGGGTAAGGCGCGTCGAGGGGCGGATCGTCTCGGTTGAGCGCGATGCGACAAGCGGCGACATCACTGCCTTGCAGCTATCCGGCGAACGGCGCATCGCGGGCAATCTGTTCATCGACTGCACCGGCTTTCGCAGCCTGTTGCTGGGCGATGCGCTGGGCGTGCCCTATATCGACTGGACCAACTGGCTACCCTGCGACACCGCACTGGCCATGCCCACCGAAACGGGCGCGGCGTTCCGCCCTTATACCCAGTCCATCGCCCGCAAGGCGGGGTGGCAATGGCGCATTCCCTTGCAGCACCGCACCGGCAACGGCCACGTATTCTGCTCGGCCTTCATGGGCGAGGATGAGGCGAGCGCGATGCTGCTGGCCAATGTCGAGGGCAAGCCGCTGGCCGATCCGCGCCCGATCCGCTTCGCCGCGGGGCATCGCCGCGAATACTGGTCGCACAATTGCGTGGCGCTTGGTCTTGCCGCCGGTTTCATGGAGCCGCTGGAATCGACCAGCATCCATCTGGTCCAGTCGGGCATCGGGCGCCTGCTCAACCTCTTGCCGCGCGATCTCGGTAATCTTGACGCGGCGCGGGTGGCGTTCAACCGGTTTTCCACAGTCGAATGGGAACGGGTGCGCGATTTCCTCGTGCTGCACTATGTCGCCAACGAGCGGGTCGGCGATCCGTTCTGGGACCACTGCCGCACCATCGCGATTCCCGCGACGCTGGCCGAGAAGATCGCGCTTTTCCGCGAAGCCGGACTGTTCATGCGCGAGGAGGACGAACTGTTCCTCGACGATAGTTGGGGGCAGGTGATGATCGGCCAGGGGATCGTCCCATCGGGCTGGTCGCCGCTGGCGGACAACGTGCCGGGCGCGGATATCGGCCCGTTCCTGAACAGCATTGCCGGGGCCTGTCGCACCAAGGCCGAAGCCTTGCCCAGCCACGCCGATTTCGTCGCCCGGATGGCGGGCCGCGCTGTCATGGGAGAAGCCTGATGCGTTGCCTTGCCCTTGTTCTGGCGGCCGTTGCCGCGGCCCCCGTTCTGGCGCAGCCCGCCGCTCCCATCCCGGACTACCGCGCCCGCACCCCCGAGCAGGAGGTGGTCTATTTCGTCCTGCCCGACCGGTTCGAGAATGGCGATCCCGCAAACGACAAGGGCGGACTCAAGGGCGATCGGCTCAAGACCGGGTTCGACCCTGCCACCAAGGGTTTCTACCATGGCGGCGATCTCAAGGGGCTGACCGCGCGGCTCGACTATATCCAGGGGCTGGGCGCCAGCGCGATCTGGGTGGGGCCGGTGTTGAAGAACAAGGCGGTGCAGGGGCCGCCGGGCATGGAAAGCGCCGGTTATCACGGCTACTGGATCACCGATTTCACCCAGGTCGATCCGCACCTGGGGACCAATGCCGATTTCAGGGCCCTGGTCGATGCCGCCCATGCGCGCGGCATGAAGGTCTATATGGACATCATCGTCAACCACACCGCTGACGTGATCCAGTACCGCGAGGTGTCGAAGGACGGCTATCCCTATCGCTCCAAGGCGGACTATCCGTTCTCGCGTCGGGGCGGGGTGGCCGGGGTGCCGATCAATCCGGGCTTTGCCGGCGATGCCGATCCGTCACCGGGCAACTGGGCGAAGATGACCGATCCGACATTCGCCTATACTCCCTACGTCCCCAAGGGCGAGGAAAAGACCAAGGTTCCGGCCTGGCTCAACGATCCGATCTGGTATCACAACCGCGGCAATTCCACATGGAAGGGCGAAAGCGCGACCTATGGCGATTTCGTCGGGCTGGACGATCTCGCCACCGAGAACCCCCGCGTGGTTGCCGGGATGATCGAGATCTATGGAAACTGGATCGACAGCTACGGCGTCGACGGGTTCCGCATCGATACGGCCAAGCACGTCAACCCGGAGTTCTGGCGCGCGTTCGTTCCGGCCATGCTGGAACGGGCCAGGGCGAAAGGCATCCCCAACTTCCACATCTTCGGCGAGGTGGCGACCGGCGATTTCGATCCCGCCTTGCAGGCAAGCTGGACCCGCAACGCGGGGCTTCCCGCCAATCTCGATTTTGCCTTCATGCGGGCCGCCATCGACGCGACCTCCGGCAAGGCCGGGACCGAGGAACTGGCCCGCCTGCTGGAATACGACGTGCTTTATGAAGGCGGCAAAGCGGCGGCGCTGCGTCTGCCGACTTTCCTTGGCAACCACGATGCCGGGCGTTTCGCCTATTTCCTCAAGGAGGCCAATCCGGCGATCGGCGCCGACGAACTGCTTGCCCGCGACAAGCTGGGCCATGCCCTGATGCTGACCATGCGTGGGGTGCCGGTGATCTATTCTGGCGACGAACAGGGATTTGCCGGGCACGGCGGCGACCAATTCGCCCGCCAGGACATGTTCGCCAGCAAGGTTGCCGAGTACAACGACGAGGCGCTGGTCGGCTCGACCGCGACGACGGCGCAGGCCAATTTCAATCCGGCCCACCCGCTCTACCGCTTGATTGCCGACCTCGCCCACCTGCGCCGCGCCACTCCGGCGCTGACCGATGGCGCCAGCATTGTCCGGGCGGTGTCCGACAAGCCGGGGCTGTTCGCGGTGTCACGCTTCGATCCCACCACCGGGCGCGAAGTTCTGCTGGCCTTCAATACCTCTACCGCGCCGCTGACGAATAGGATTGCGGTCAACCCCGCCAGTGTTGCCTTCACTGCGCTTGCCGGGCAGTGTCCGCCGGTCGCGGATGCTCCGGGCAGCGTGACGCTCACCCTTCCTCCCCTGGGCTTTGCCGTTTGCGCGGCCAAGAATTGATTGTTCCGGCCTCCCCATGAACCGCCTGTCACCCGTTTCCGCCGCCCGATCCGATCAGCACGTCAGCCCGTGGTGGCGCGGCGCGGTGATCTATCAGGTCTATCCGCGTTCCTATCTCGATACCAATGGCGACGGGATCGGCGATCTGCCGGGGATCGCCGCGCGGCTCGATCACATCGCCGGGCTGGGGGTGGATGCGATCTGGCTGTCGCCATTCTTCACCTCGCCGATGAAAGACTTCGGCTACGACGTTGCGGATTACTGCGATGTCGATCCGATCTTCGGAACCCTGGCCGATTTCGACGCTCTGGTGGTCCGCGCCCACGAACTGGGCCTGAAGGTGATGATCGACCAGGTCTATGCCCACACCTCGGACCAGCACGCCTGGTTTG
>JAGWUU010000004.1 GCA_028868335.1 Sphingomonadales bacterium
ATGGGATACTCGCCGTCGTTGGCGGGAGGCGTGCTGGTTTGGGCCAATGTTGGCGGGCTGGTCGGCAGTTTGCTGTTCAGCGCGTTGAGCCTTCGCTTCTCGCTGCGCGCGCTGCTTGTGCTGTTCATGCTTGCGTCGACGGCCATGGTCAGCCTGTTCGGTCAGGGACAGGCCGATCTTCACGGCCTTTCGCTGGCGGCAGCGGCGAGCGGCTTTTGCACCAATGCGGGCGTGGTTGGACTTTACGCGATCGTCGCCTCAAGCTTCCCGACCGCGATCCGCGCCGGAGGGACGGGTTTCGTGATCGGCATTGGCCGGGGCGGCGCGGCGCTTGGCCCGATTGTCGGCGGCCTGTTGTTCCAGATGGGACTGGGCCTTGCAACGGTCGCAACAGTAATGGCCTGTGGCTCGCTGCTCGCCGCCGTGGCGCTGCTTGCGCTGCCCAGCCCGGCTACCCGGTAAGCGAGGCAAAACGCAGCTCACTAAGGGCGAGGGATATTGCGGTCCTGGTCACAAATCGCGCTCATCCGAAAGACCGACACGTTGGCGATTTGTTGTCGAGCGTGGTATGTTGTCGTCGGGCAAGGCCGGGCCACCTGTTGTGAACGGTTCGCTATGCGCTCTATTTACTGTCAATTAACCAAAATCTACCATGACCGGGTGACACATTCCCAAGGGGGCTTAGTGGGACTTGCGCCGTCACAATCCGAAGACGTCCTGAAATCGGTATCCGCCCAAGGGGATAGCCGTCGGGCGGAAATTGCAGTTCTGCTCCCCTGCTACAACGAGGAGGCGGTGATCCGCTCCGTTGTCGCACGGTTCCGGGCTGCACTTCCACATGCGACCGTCTATGTTTACGACAACAACAGCAGCGATCGATCCGCAAACATCGCGCGCGGCGCCGGCGCCAGTGTGCGCAACGAGCCACGGCAGGGCAAGGGCTTCGTCGTGCGGCGGATGTTCGCGGATGTCGAGGCCGACATCTACATCATGTGCGACGCTGACGACACTTACGACGCCGAAGCCGCGCCCCGTCTCGTTAAGGCGCTGGTCGACAGCGGCCTCGACATGGTGGTGGGCACACGGGTCGATCCGAGCGGCACTGCCTATCGGCCCGCGCACAAGTTTGGCAATTGGATGCTCACTTCCCTGGTGCGGTGGATATTTGGTGGTCGGTTCAGCGACATGCTGAGCGGCTATCGCGTGTTCTCCCGCCGTTTCGTCAAATCGTTTCCGGTAATGTCGCAAGGCTTCGAGATCGAAACCGAGCTGACCATCCACGCGCTGCAGTTGGAAATGCCGGTTGAGGAACTGCCCACCGATTTCAGGGATCGCGTTGAGGGGTCGGAAAGCAAACTGTCGACCGTGTCCGACGGACTGCGAATCCTGTTCACGATCGTCACGCTGCTCAAGCAGGAGCGGCCATTCTTCCTGTTCGGGTTGACTGCGCTGGTGCTTGCCGGGGCGTCATTGCTGCTCGGATATCCAGTCGTGCTCGAGTACCTCCACAGCGGCACCGTGCCTCGTCTGCCCACCGCGCTGCTTGCCACCGGTACGATGATTCTCGCCTCGCTCAGCATGGTCTGCGGGCTCATTCTCGATACCGTGACGCGTGGACGCGAGGAGGCCAAGCGCCTCCGCTACCTGGCATTTCCGGGCATCCAGGCCACCATGGATCACCTACTGAGTCACGAAGAAACCGTCGCGCTGCAAGAGCAGATTCAGGCCGTCAGTGGGTTCGCGGCGTGAGACAGCGCAGCAAGCCCCGGATCTGGGACACCGACTGGCTCGTCCTGAAGCCGCTGGCGCAAGTTATCGAGCAGCAGGTCAAGCGCTATGCCCGGCGTGGTGGATCGATCATCGATCTTGGCTGTGGCGACATGCCGTACAAGGCGATCATCGAATCGCAAGGCTTCATGTATCGGGGGGCGGACCTCGATGACAGCGCCGACCTGCCGATCGACGAAGACGGCAAGGTGGCCGCCGAAACGGGTTCGACCGATGCCGTGCTGTCGGTCCAGGTGCTCGAACACGTACGTAATCTTGACACCTATTTCTCCGAAATCAGGCGCCTCTTGCGCGATCCGGATGGCGTCCTGTTCCTGTCCACGCATGGAACCTGGCTGTATCATCCTCACCCTGAGGATCATCGCCGCTGGACCAGCACAGGCCTCATCGGTGAGCTGGAGAACGCCGGATTTCAGGTGGACGAAATCGTCCCCATTGCCGGACCGCTGGCGACCACTACCCTCATCCGGCAGACAGGGTTCGTCTATTTTCTCGATCGTGTACCGATCGTCGGGCGCATTGCCGGACGTGTGCTGACAGTGATTATGAATACCCGCGCGATGGTCGAGGACAAACTGACCCCGGAATCGATCCGTCGCGACAACGCCTGCGTCTATTTCGTGCGGGCAAGGAAGTGTGGCCGATGATCAACCGGTCCAAGGGATATCTGGCGGTTTCGGGGCTGTGCGTCGTCATTCACAATGTGATCATCACCGGCGGTGATCGCCTCGGTTGGTCGCTCGCATGGGCGGTTCTGGCATCTTATTGCGTGGTCACCGTCACAGGCTACGTCCTGCATTGCCGGTTTACATTCCACAAGCCGCTCAGGCTGGCGAATCTGGCTCGCTATGCGATTGCCATGTCTGCCAACATCCCGCTTGCCTATGGGCTGCTGTGGTTCTGGCATGTCCTGATCGGGCTTGACGTCATCTGGGCATCGCCGCTGGCGACGGCGTGCATGCTCGGTTGCAACTATTGTCTTAGCGGGTGGGCGATCAGGGCCCAGCCAAAGCGGATGGCGGTGAAATGATGGATGGCATTCAACCAATCGAAATGGCGCGGTTACAGGCGATCCTGGGCCAGCACTTGCCGGTGTTCACCATCAAGAAGCCGGTTTACCAGACAGTCATGCTTCGTAGCCTGCAGCAGGTCTGGACGCGCAATCACACGCATTTGCTGGACGTCGGTGGCGGCACGGGTGTCATTGCCGAGGCCATGGCCAGGCTGCTGCCCGTGCAATCAGTGACGGCGATCGATCTGGTCGATAGATTCTGCCCAACGCTGACCGTGCCGGCGCGCGCCTACGATGGCCGCAACATCCCCTATGCGGATGGAGCCTTCGACGCCGCAACGCTGAACAACGTGATGCACCATGTACCCGTGGCGGCTCGGCAGGAACTGATGCGGGAAATACGCCGCGCAGTGACGGGCCCGCTCTACATCAAGGATCACTTGTCGACCGGGGTACTCGACAACCTGCGCCTGACGCTGCTCGACGCGTGGGGCAACATCCCCTTCGGCGGTATGGTCAGCGCGCATTATCTCCCGCGTGCGGAGTGGGAAATGCTCGCCGCCGGCGCTGGCTACACGATCGGCGCTGTTGCGCCGTCCGCCGCCTATCGCACCGGCCCAGCGGCGCTCGCCTTTCCCAACCGGCTTGAAATCACAATGCGGCTCGACCCCGCCTAGAGTCCGGTTCCGGACAGCCGACGGGTGCGAAGGGAACATCAGTTGCGCATACTTTCGGTCAGCAATTTCTTCGATACCCACGGCGGGGGGCTTGAGCGCGTCGCTGGCCACCTCGCGCGTGAATTCGCGTTGACCGGGTACGACTCGTCCTGGGCGGCGAGCGATGCCGACGGACTGCCGCAGTCACCGGCCCGCGCGATCGGCCTCAATTGCCTCAATCCGACCGAGGCGCTGACCGGGCTGCCGATGCCGCTGCCGACACCGCGCGCGATCGGTCGACTGGCCCGCGCGATCGGCGCGAGTGACGTCGTCGTGATTCACGATGCCTTGTACGTCACGTCGATCATCGCAATGGCGCTGGCCAAGCTGCGGCGCAAGCCTGTGGTGCTGATCCAGCACATCGCAGCGATCCCTTTTGCCAGCGCCGCCATGCGCGCACTGATGCGGACGGCCAATGCGCTCGTGACCCGACCGATGCTGGCAGCAGCCGATCGGCTGGTGTTCATCAGCGCAGTGGTCCGTGAAGACTTGCTCGGCCCCGATCCAAAGAGGGCGTCGTTGTTGCTGTTCAATGGTGTTGATCAGGCGATCTTCCACACCGCCGCCGCCCAGGATCGGCAAGCGATCCGGGCGCGTTGGAACTTGCCGGTCGACGGGCCGCTGGCGATCTTCGTGGGCCGCTTCGTCGAGAAGAAGGGGTTGGCGGTGTTGCGCAGCCTCGCTGCCGATCGGCCCGACATGTGCTTCGCGCTTGTCGGCCAGGGTCCAATCCGGCCTGATGATTGGGGGCTTCAAAACGTGCGCGTTCTGGGCCAGCAGGAACAGGCCGCGGTGGCAGACCTCTTCCGCGCGGGCGACGCCCTGGTGCTGCCGAGCGTCGGCGAGGGTTATCCGCTCGTCATCCAGGAAGCGATGGCCTGCGGCCTCCCGGTTGTCTGTGGCGAGCCCAGCGCGCGGTCTGATCCGCAGGCGGCGCAATGGTTGTCGGGCGTGGAGATCGACCTTGCCGACCCGATCGCTTCGGCACGGAGATGCGGTCACGCGCTCGATGATCTGCTCCGCATGCCCAGCGACCGGCATGCCATGGCCAGCTATGCCGCCGCGACCTACAACTGGAGCCGCATGGCCGCTCGCCTGCTCGATGGCCTTTTTGACAGGACGGGCGCGCGTACCTTGCCGGGCAGCGGGATCGCTTGCGAGCAGCACGGCTGACCAGCGAATTTCCCCCCTGCGAACGGTGCCGTAGTCCTTGGGTTAGCTTGCCTGCTGTCGCCGTCGCAGGAGTTCTTCGACAACGATTCTGAATGCCGGCGAGAGATTGTGGCGGTCGGGATAGTAGAGGTGGTAGCCGGAAAACGGCGGGCTCCAGTCTTCGAGGACTGTGACCAAACGCCCCGCCGCGATCTCGTCGGCAATCGAGTCCATCATGACATAGGCGAGGCCGTGCCCGGCAATCGCCGCGCGCGCGCCCATTTCCGTGTCGTTGACCACCAGTCGGCCTTCGACGCGCACATTGAGCGCATGGCCGTCTTTCTCGAATTCCCAGGCGTAAAGATCGCCGCGGGTGGCCATGCGGAGATTGATGCAGTCGTGCCCGGTGAGATCGCGCGGCGTGAGCGGGACCGCATGGTTCGCGAAATAGGCGGGCGAGCCCACGACGATCAATCGCTGGTCCGGTCCGATGCGGATCGCGATCATGTCCTTTTCCACCTGTTCCCCTAGCCTGACGCCCGCATCGAAGCGATCGGCGACGATGTTGGTGAGCGCGCCATCAAGCGAGAGTTCGATGCGGATCTCAGGGTAGCGGGCCATGATCGCGTCGATCGCCGGCCACAACAGCATGTGCGCGGCATGGCGGCTGCACGTGATCCGCACCGTTCCGGCCGGGCGATCGCGAAATTGGCTAAGCGCTTCTACCCGAGCCCGAATTTCATCCAAAGCGGGTCGAACGGCTTCGAGCAGTTGCTCACCCGCTTCGGTCACGCCGACATTGCGGGTGGTGCGCGACAGCAGTTTGACGCCGATATTTTCCTCCAGCCGACGAACGGTATGACTGATCGCTGATTGCGACGTGCCCAGTCGCGCAGCCGCGCGTGTAAAACTGCGTTCTTCCGCAACGGCGGCAAAGATCGCGAGGTCACTCAGTTCGTTGCGTGCCAATTATGAAAATCCAGTATTAGTTCATCCAGAATTACTCGTCTAATCTTCTTTATCGGTGAAGGCTAGAGAGGTTGCGACAGACACAGGAGCAGCCCAATGAAAATGCGTACACTCGGTAACGGCCTTGAAGTCTCGGCGATTGGCCTTGGCTGCATGGGCCTCAGTTTCGGTTACGGCGCGGCGGTGTCCCGCGCGGACGGCGTTGCGGTGATCCGGGCGGCGTTCGACCAGGGGATCACCTTCTTCGACACTGCTGAAGCCTATGGCCAATTCAACGAGGAACTGGTGGGCGAGGCGCTGGCGCCGGTCCGCGACAAGGTGGTGATCGCCACCAAGTTCGGCTTCCGCAAGGGCAACCCGGCCAACGGAACGGACAGCAGCCCGGCCCGGATTCGCCAGGTCGTCGAGAACAGCCTGCGCAACCTGCGCAGCGAGACGATCGATTTGCTTTACCAGCACCGGGTCGACCCGATGGTGCCGATGGAAGATGTTGCAGGCGCCGTTCGGGATCTGATCGCCGAGGGCAAGGTGCGCCACTTCGGCCTTTCCGAAGCTGGCGTGGCCGCGATCCGCGCTGCCCATGCCGTCCAGCCGGTCAGCGCGCTGCAAAGCGAATACTCGATGTGGTGGCGCGAGCCAGAGGACGACATCCTGCCGACCCTGGAAGAACTGGGCATCGGCTTCGTTCCGTTCAGTCCGCTTGGCAAGGGCTTCCTCACCGGCACGATCAATGCTGACACCCCACTCGGCGAAGGTGATTTTCGCAGCATCGTTCCGCGCTTTTCCGCTGAAAATCGCCAGGCGAACCAGGGGGTGGTCGATCAGATCGGCAGGATCGCGGCCGTCCATGGCGCAACCCATGCACAGATCGCACTGGCCTGGGTGCTCGCCCAGAAGCCATGGATCGTTCCGATCCCGGGCACGACGAAGCAACATCGCCTTGCCGAGAACGTCGCGGCTGCCGATGTCCGGTTGACCTCAGCCGATCTCGCTGAAATCGCCGGGGCGCTTGATGGGCTGGAAATCAGGGGCGATCGCTATCCCGCCGCGCTCGCCACGCTGATCAATCGCTGAAGCGCCACCGTCGTCCGGTTCCCGGCCACTCCATCCAACAGGTAGTCCTATGCGCGCAACACTCATGCACAAGGCCCGCGACGTCCGCCTCGAAACGGTGGCGGACGCGGAGATCATCCTTCCCACCGACGCGGTGATCCGTATTACCCGCGCCTGCATCTGCGGCAGTGACTTGTGGCCGTACAACGATGGCCCCAATCGCGCCGGGCAGGCCATGGGGCACGAAGCGATCGGGATCGTCGAGGCGGTTGGCAGCGCGGTCGAACGGTTGCGGCCCGGTCAGCTTGTGATCATGCCGTTCGCCTATTCCGATGGCCAATGCCTGTTCTGCGAAGAAGGTTTGCAGACCGCCTGCATCCACGGCGGGTTCTTCGGCAATGGTGGAGAAGCAGGCGGCGCGCAGGCAGAGGCCTTGCGCGTGCCGCTGGCGGACGGCACGCTCTATCCGCTCGACACCGCGCCTGATGAAGCGTTGATGCCCGGCCTCCTGTCCTTGTCGGACGTGATGGGCACCGGTCATCACGCCGCGGTTTGCGCCCGGGTTACACCCGGCGCCAGTGTGGCGGTGGTAGGAGACGGAGCGGTCGGGCTGTGCGGGGTGATTGCGGCCAAGCGCCTCGGCGCCGAGCAGATCATCGTCATGGGTCGTCATGCCGGTCGCACGGAGCTTGCCCGCGAACTTGGCGCAACCGATGTCGTTGCCGAACGTGGTGCGGAAGCGGTCGAGAAGATCCGCTCCCTGACCGGCGGGTTCGGCGTGAAGGCGGTGCTTGAATGCGTCGGCACGGAACAGGCGATCGCAACTTCGCTCGCCATTGTCCGATCGGGCGGCGCGATCGGGCGCGTTGGCGTGCCCCATTACGAAGCCCTGCCCGAAACGCGCCTTGCCTTCTATCGCAACCTGACGATCAGCGGCGGCCCGGCCCCGGTTCGGGCCTATATCGAAGAACTGCTTCCCGATGTGCTTTCCGGGCGCATCGAGCCGGGCCGGGTCTTCGATCGCACCCTCGCGCTCGACGACGTTGCGGAAGGCTATCGCCTGATGAACGAACGCCAGTCGCTCAAGGTTCTGGTGCGTCCATAAGGCGAACTGATCGCGCCACTGGGTTGGCGCTGATGCGGTATCACAGCGCTTGCCGGTTCAACCGCAAGGCATTGGTGACGACGCTGACGGAGGACAACGCCATGGCCGCAGCGGCTATCGTCGGTGACAGCAGGATGCCGAACGAGGGATAGAGCAGCCCGGCAGCGACGGGAATCCCGGCGGCATTGTAGATGAACGCGAACACCAGGTTTTGGCGGATGTTGCGCATCGTCGCCTGGCTCAACCGGCGGGCGCGGACGATGCCGGTGAGGTCGCCCTTGAGCAGGGTGACGCCCGCGCTTTCGATCGCAACGTCGGTGCCCGATCCCATGGCAATGCCGACATCGGCCGCGGCAAGCGCCGGGGCGTCGTTTACGCCGTCGCCCGCCATGGCGACGACCCGCCCCGCGCTTCTCAACCGTGCCACGACCGCGCTCTTCTGGTCCGGGAGGACGTCGGCCTCGATATCCCCGATCCCGAGCCTGCGGGCGACCGCTTCGGCGGTGGTGCGGTTGTCACCGGTCAGCATGACCACGCGGATTCCCTCGTCGCGCAATGCGTCCAGCGCATCGGGCGTGGTCGGCTTGATTGGATCGGCAATGGCGATGGCGCCGCCGACCTTGCCGTCGATCCCGACGAAAATGGCGGTCGCGCCATCCTGACGCAGTGCGTCAGCGGCGGTGGCGAGCGGGGCTGGGTCAATCTTCCGTTCGGCCATGAACCGTGCGTTGCCCAGAACGATCTGCCTGCCCTCGACCACGCCGACCGCGCCGCGCCCCGTCGGCGAGTCAAATGCGCTCACCTGCGGCATCGCCAGTGCCCGCGCCTTGGCCGCTTCGACGATAGCGAGTGCGAGCGGATGCTCGGAGGCCTGTTCCACGGCGGCGGCAAGGCGCAGCACCTCACCCTCGCCATAACCGGGCGCCGGCACGATCGCGGTGACCGCAGGCCGCCCCATGGTCAGGGTTCCGGTCTTGTCGACCACCAGCGTATCGACCCGTTCCATTCGTTCGAGCGCTTCGGCGTTCTTGATCAGCACGCCAAGGCTTGCGCCGCGTCCGACGCCGACCATGATCGACATCGGCGTGGCAAGGCCCAGCGCGCAGGGACAGGCGATGATCAGCACGGAAACGGCCGCGACAAGGCCATAGCCAAAACGCGGCTGCGGTCCCCAGATGCTCCAGCCGATGAAGGCGAGAACGGCAACGCCGATCACCGCGGGAACGAACCAGCCTGCGACCTGATCCGCCAGGCGCTGGATCGGCGCGCGCGAGCGTTGCGCCTCCGATACCATCTGGACAATCCGGGCGAGCATGGTGTCGCGTCCGACCCTGACTGCCACGATCACCAGCGCGCCGGTCTGGTTGATCGTCCCGCCGACGACCGCATCGCCCACGGTCTTGGTGATCGGCATGGATTCGCCCGTCACCATCGATTCATCGAGCGAGGATCGGCCGTCCGTCACCGTTCCATCGACCGGCACCTTCTCACCCGGCCGCACGCGCAGACGATCGCCCGCCATGATCGCATCGATGCCCACTTCTTCCTCGCCGCCATCGACCAGCAGACGGCGCGCGGTCTTTGGGGCAAGGCCGAGCAGGGCCTTGATCGCGCCCGACGTCCGCTCGCGGGCGCGCAGTTCAAGGACCTGGCCGAGCAGCACCAGCACGGTGATCACCGCCGCCGCCTCGAAATAGACCGGGACGCTGCCGTCCGCATTGCGGAAAGCGGACGGGAACAAGTCCGGGGCGAGCGCCGCGACCATCGAGTAGGCCCAGGCGACTCCCGTGCCCATCGCTATCAGCGTGAACATGTTGAGATTGCGCGTCTTGAGCGACAGCCATCCGCGCTCGAAGAATGGCCAGCCCGCCCAGAGGACGACCGGCGTTGCGAGCGCAAGCTGGACCCATATCGACAGCCGCATCGGAACGAGGTGGTGAAGCGCAGGGAGTAGGTGGCTTCCCATTTCGAGCAGGAACACCGGCAGCGTGAGCGCTAGGCCGATCCGGAAACGGCGGGTCATGTCAGCCAGTTCCGGACTTGGCCCGCTTTCGAGGCTGGCGACTTCGGGCTCCAGCGCCATCCCGCAGATCGGGCAGGCGCCCGGATGGTCCTGCCGCACCTCCGGGTGCATCGGGCAGGTCCAGATCGCGCCTGCGGGCGCTTCGACCAGTTCGCGCGGGGCGAGGTAGTGTTGCGGATCGTTCGCGAACTTTTCCCGGCACTTGGCGCTGCAAAAGTGGTAGGAATGACCGGCATGATCGGCGTGGTGCGGCGTCCTCGCCGGATCGACCGTCATTCCGCAGACCGGATCGGTAACGGTTGCATGGTCAACCGAATGTTCCATCGTCATCGTCCTTGTTCCCCGATCAGAACCAGAGGCGAACCCCCGCGACCAGATTGCCTTCAGAGGCATTCTTGCCGTCGGCTCGCGCATAGGTGGCCGTCCGACCCGCGGCCCAGGTCCAGTTGACGCCAATGTACGGAGCGAATTCACGGCGAATTTCATAGCGCAGGCGCAGGCCCAGCTCGGCGCTCGACAGGCCCGCGCCGATGCGCTGGTCGGGCATGTCCTGCGCGGCAAGGTCGAATTCGACGCGTGGCTGGAGGATCAGGCGCTGGGTGATCCGCTGGTCATAGAAACTCTCCAGTCGACCGGTGAACTGGCCCTTGTCCGACAGAAAGACGGCAGCCTGAACGTCGAACTGATAAGGCGCGCGCCCTTCGATCCCTATCGTCGCCCAGGAACGCGCGGGGCGCGGGCGGATGTCCTGCCTGATGCCGAGTTGCAGGTTCCACCATGGGTCGAGCGCCTTGGCGTAGAGCGCCTGAAACTCGGCGTGGTCGAGGCCGGCTCCAAAGGTGCCTTCGCCCTTGCTCTTGAGAACGAAGCGATTGAGGTCGCCCAGCCATGCCTCGCTTTCCCATCGGTAGCCGTCCTTGCCCGCGCGAAACTGGTACTCGGCCAGATCGAAAGTGAGCCGAGCGTAGGTCGTCAGCGGCGGCTGCATCGAAATCTTCTCGGCCGCTGCCATCTCTGCGGGGTTCCAGTAGCGGTCGGCAAGGCGATCATGCGCCGGGGAGGGTGCCTCGTCGCTGCCGGGGGGCTGGTCGGTTCCGGTCGGTTCCGACCCCGTTGCCTCGTTGCCTGAAGCGTCGGAGGGCGGCATGTCCATGCCCGGCATCGCCTGCATCCCACCGGGAGCCGGTTGCGGCGCCTTTGCGTCTGGCGAGGGTTGCGGCATCGCGGGATGATGCATCGCGTGATCCATCGCCTGCGCCGCGGCGGGCGCAGTGCTGGCGGCCAGCGCGACGGCAAGCAAAGCTCTCACGCCCCGTCTCCGGCGGACGGGCGAACCTGGACGACGCGCATCATCCCCATCGCCATGTGCAGGAACAGATGGCAGTGAAACGCCCAGTCGCCGTGCAGCGCGGTCACGTCCCAGCTTACCTTGCCGCCGGGCAGGACATTGACCGTGTGCTTGCGAGGCGAATGATCGCCGTGGCCGGTCACAAGTTCGAAGATGTGGCCGTGCAGATGGATCGGGTGAGCCATCATGGTGTCGTTGATCAGCGTCACCCGCACCCGCTCGCCGCTGCGCATCGGCAGCGGTTCGTGCGCCTCGCTCATGGTCTTGCCGTCGATCGACCACATGTAGCGATCCATCGCTCCGGTCAGGTGGACTTCGATCTCACGGCTCGCGGCGCGGGTGTCGGGGTTGCGTTCAAGCGCCACGAGGTCCCGGTACACCAGCACCTTGTGATTGGCATTGTCGAGGCCGATCCCCGGATCGCCGGTGCGGTCCATAGGCATGGGATTGATCATCTCGACGCCAGGGCCAAGCTTGACCTGCGGCGCGCGCGAGCCGTCGCGCATCGACATGTCCATGCCCTTCATGTCCGCGCCGTTCATGTCCATGCCTGCCATGTCCATGCCCATGTCCTTCATGGTCAGGACAGGGCGGCGGCGCGGCGGCGGCACCTCTGCGCGCATTCCCGGGCGCGGGGCAAGCGTGGCAAGGGCCATGCCCGAACGGTCGACACTCTCACCGACGATGGTGAAGGCCTTGTCCTCGGCCGGAGTGACGATCGCGTCATAGGTTTCGCCGGGCGAGAACTGGAATTCATCGACCGTCACCGGCTTCACGTCCTGCCCATCGGCGCTGACCACCTGCATCGCCAGGCCGGGAATGCGGACGTTGAACACGGTCATCGCCGCAGCGTTGATGAAACGCAACCGTACCCGCTCGCCTGGCCTGAACAGCGCCGTCCAGTTTGCCTTCGGCCCGTGGCCGTTGACCAAATAGGTCAGTACCTCGGCAGTCACGTCGGAAATGTCGGTCGGGTCCATCCGCATCTTGCCCCAGGCAAGGCGTTCCAACAGCCTCTGGTCCTTTCCGGCCAGCAGTCCGGCGAGCGTCTGACGCTGATGGTTGTAGTATCCGGGCTCGACCTTGAGGTTGCGCAGAATCCGCGCCGGATCGACAAAGCTGTGGTCCGACAGGAGGATGACGTGATCCCGATCGTACGGCGCCGGTTCGGGTCCGGCCGGATCGATCACGATCGGGCCATACATGCCCATCATTTCCTGAAGGCCCGAATGGCTGTGATACCAGTAGGTTCCGGCCTGCTCGATACCGAACTGATAAGTGAAGCTGGTGCGCGGCCGGATTCCGGGGAACGAAACACCGGGAACGCCGTCCATCTGGAACGGCACCAGAAGGCCGTGCCAGTGAATCGACGTTTCCTCGTCCAGGGTGTTCTCGACCGTCAGGTGCAGGTTCTGTCCCTGCCTCAGGCGCAGCAGGGGGCCGGGCACGGTTCCGTTGATGTTGACCGCGTGCGCCATTTTACCGTCGATGTTGAGCGCATCGCGACCGACGCGCAGGTGAATCTCCTCACCCGACAGCGTCGGCAATCCCGCCGAGACCGGCTGCGCCCAAGCCGGGAGCCACGGCTGCGCCAAAAGCGCTCCGCCGCCGCCGACCGCCCCCTTGAGCAGACCACGGCGGTTGATGTCGAGACTTGTCATGAATTCGATGGCCCTTCGCGCAGTGCATCATGGGTTACGCGGGCGCTGATTCAACCCCTCAAATTTTCCGACAGCCTTGCCCGTGCGCGATGCAGACGGGTTTCAACCGCCTTTTCGCTGATGCCGAGAATCTCCGCGACCTCGGCCTGGCTCAAGCCTTCGATGGTGCGTAGCGCCAGCACTTCCTTGAGTCGGTCGGGAAGCCGGGCGATCGCGGCCATGGTCCGCGCGAGTTCCTGGCGATCCGCTGCCTGGCGCTCGGCATCAGGGGCAGATTCCGCGACCGTGCGGGCATCTTCAAGCGGCAGGGCAAAGGCGAAGAACCGGCGCACCTTGCGGCGTCGTGCCCAGTCATGGGCCTTGTTGATCACTATCCGGGCCAGCCAGTGCTCGAACGGCCGCGTTCCGTCATAGCGCTTTAGCGCGGCGAAGCCTGCGATGAAGCTTTGCTGGGTTATGTCGAGCGCGGCATCGTCATCGCCGCAGTGATGGCGCGCCAGGCGGAACGCCCAGGCGCGATGCCGGTCCATCAGCACGCGATAGGCAGCCTGCCTGCCGCCCAGCGCAAGCGCCGCGAGTTCGCCCTCCGTACAGGCGGCCAGATCGAGCATCACTGCGGCTTTACGGTGAGAGCCTTGACGACCGCCGCATCGAATCGCGTCGCCTGATCGGGTCGCAGCACGCCGCGCATGGCGAAGATGTGTTCCAGCGTGACCTTCTGCAATTCGCCCATCGCATGATGCGAGGCATCGACCGCGGCGTCCACCTGCGGGCCATAGCCATGCTCTGCCTCGATCGCGCTGGCGAGACGGGCGTTGTCCGCGCGCAGTTCGAGTTCGAGCGCCTGGCGGCGCAGCGCGTACTGGCGCTCGATCGCCTCGATCTTTGCTTGCTGGCCGCTGTCCAGCCTGAGATCATCATGGAGGAGCTGGTGGAGTTCGGATTCGACCGGCGCAGATGGCGCGATCCATGTGCGGCCGATCAGGACGCCGCCAATCGCCGCGCCGAAGGCAAGCACGACCATCAGCGCCAGGCGGAACCGTTCACCAGTCATCAGCGACCGTCCAGAAGCGTTGACGGCGCCAACGCGACAGGTTCGCTCAAGGGGAACAGCGAGGCTGCGTGAACCGGCTCTGCCGGAGCGAGCGAGCCAGCCAGTCCGATCCCGAGCGACGCCGCCGCGACCATAGCCAATGCCGACGCGGAGATCTGCGATTGACCCTGCGGGGCCAGACCGGCAAGCACGGCGTCATCGATCGATCCCAGGCGCGGATCGAGCGGCAGGTCCCGCATCCGGGTAAGGAGGCTGTCAATGTCGTCCATGGCGTTCAGGTCCTCGTGGCGTTCCAAGGCAACTACGCATTCAGCCAGGCCTCCCCTCGAAATTTTCTCGCCCCGGCCGAGGGCTTGGCATCCGGCTTGCGTATTCTGCCTAACATGCCGCTTTCCTGAGGAGTAGATAATGCATTTCTTCCGCGCCCTTGGTCTGATTGCCCTTTCCGCCGGTCTTGCAGTGGCGGCGCCGGTTATGGCCCACACCCGCGTCGTCGCGTCCAGTCCGGCGGCTGCGGCGACCGTTTCGAATGTTCGAAGCGTGACGATCACCTTCAATGAAGCGTTCATGCCAGCGCTCTCGGGCCTGGAAATCGTGATGACCGGGATGCCCGGCATGGCTGGGCATCATCCGGCAATGAAGATGGCAGGCGTCAAGGTTGCGCCAAGTGCCGATCACAAGTCGCTGGTCGCAACGCTGGCACGCCCGCTGACCGCGGGGACCTACGACGTCAACTGGCACGCTGTCGGTAACGACACCCACCGGATGACCGGCAAGGTAAGCTTCACCGTCCGCAAATGACCGCGCTCGAGCTGGCACGCTTCGCGCTCTACGCCGATCTCGGACTGGCGTTCGGCGTGCCGGCGGCGGCGATTCTGACAGGCGCGCGCCATGGGCCGCCCGTCTTGCGCCCGTTTCTTGTCGGTACTGCTGTTCTTGGATTGCCATTGTCGATGATCGGCTATCTGCTGCTGGTCGCGCAAATGGCAGGGACCGGAATTGGTGATCTCGACTGGCAGTTGGTACGGGACCTTACCATCAACTCGGCGGTCGGAATGGCGTTTGCGGTAAGAGTTGTCGTGCTCTGCGTGGCCGTGGCGATCGGCTTGATTGCGCGCCGTGGTCAGGTCTGGTGGACTGCCTGTGCGGGGATCGCGCTGGCTACCCTCGCATGGTCAGGCCATGCCGCCGCTGGGGAAGGAGCGCTTGCGCTGCCACGGCTAGGGGCGGACATCGCCCATCTTCTCGCCTCATCGATCTGGCTTGGCGCGCTGGTCTGGTTTCTGGTGCAGCTATGGAGGCGGGGCGGCACGTCGAATGACACCAAGGCGGCGCTGACCCGGTTTGCCGGGGTTGGCAGTGTGCTGGTGATGGTGCTCGGCGCGACCGGGCTGGTCAACCTGTGGTTCGTTGCGCCGGTTGGCGTTTGGGCCAATCTCGCCTTGACGGACTACGGCAAACTGCTTGTGCTGAAACTTGTGTTGTTCGCCGGGATGTTGGCACTCGCCGCGCTCAACCGCTTCGTGCTGGTGCCGATGCTGAATTCGTCCGGGTCGGGCGAGGATGCGCGGCGCGGTCGCCTTGGCTTGCGGCTGAGCATCGGGCTGGAACTCTGCGCGGCCTGCGCCATCCTTGCACTGGTGGCATCGCTTGGACTGATCGATCCGGGCAGCGCCTGATCACGCCCCGCGCCCGGTCACTCATGGGCGTCGTGGTTGGAAACCAGACCCGGCCCCGGGCGCGCGACCACGTTGCGCGCCTCGATCTCTTCGCCGCATTGCGAGCAACTCATGACCGGTGTGAAGTCCTCTCCGCAAGTCGCATGCCGGTGAATTACCGGCAGTCCACCGGACATCGGATAGTGCCGTCGACCCCATTCGAACAGTGACAGAAGGGCGGGGTAGAGATCGAGTCCCTTTGGGGTAAGGCGGTATTCATGGCGAGTAGGGCGCTGCTGATAGGCACGCTTTTCCAGCACGCCTTCCTCGGTCAGCAGGGCCAGGCGATCGGCCACGATCGTTCGCGAAATGCCCAGCCGCTCCTGAAAGTCGTCAAAGCGGCGCACCCCCGCAAAGCAATCGCGGATGATCAGCATGGTCCAGCGATCGCCGATGATCGCCATGGACCGTGCGATCAGGCAGGGCTGATCGGGAAGTTCGTTCCACTTTATGTCGGCGTGTCCACGGCTGCCTTGCCCTTGCCCTTGCGCATGGCAAATTCCCGCAATTGTTCGGCGGCTTCGGGCGCGGCGAATGCGGTGCAGAAATCCTCCACCGCCACGGCCACGCTGCGGCGATAGTCGAGGTCATTCTGACGCATGAAGGCGGCCCGCGCCTGACGAACGGCATGAGCGGGTTTTGCCGCGAAGGTTGCGGCGAGCGCCAGCGCCGCTTCATCGAGCTGTGCCGCGGGAACGACCCGACTGACCAGGCCCAGTTCGGCCGCTTCAGCGGCTCCGAAGCTGCGTCCGCTGAACAGCAGCTCGAACGCGCGGTGACGGCCAATGACACGCGGCAGATGGGCGAAATGGATGGCTGGCGGCAGCGCGAGGTCGATCTCCGGGTAGCCAAAGGTCGCATCCTCGGATGCAATGATCACATCGCACGAAATCGCCAGGGTCATGCCCCCGCCACGCGCGGTGCCGTTGACCACTGCGATCGAAGGCTTGCCCAGCGCATGTTGCGCCTCGTTGAGCCCCGGATAGAGATCGAGCAGTATCGCGCGAACCGCCGCCGGGGTCGCGTCGATCAGCGGCGGGAGGTCGAGCCCGGCACAGAACCGGCCGGGAATGTCGCTGCACAGCATCACGACCCGCACCGCGTCATCGCCCGCCGCCCGGTTCAGCGCGGCTATGATCTCCTTGATGAGGCCGGGCGTGATGGCGTTGACCGGCGGGCGAGCCAAGGCGATCCGCGCGACAGCAGATGCGACACTGTAGCGCACTTCTTCACCCGGCTTGTCCATTGCCCGCTCCCAAACTCCTGCCGCCGACACGTCCGCTGTGCGAACGGATCATCGCAGAAGCAAGTCCGGTCGCAAATCCAATTGTCGGATCACTGGCCGGTGAACACTGCCGGGCGGCGCTCGATGAATGACTTGATGCCCTCGCTCATGTCGGCAGAGCCAAGAACCCGTTCGCGAATGGTTGGTATGATGCCGATCGCTGCCTGCTCGCCAACCTCGATGAAGTGCCGCGCCGATTCCTTGGTGACCTGTATTCCGATCGGTGCATTGGCCGCGATCAGGCGAGCCAGATCAAGCGCCCGCGCGCCCTGCTCGCCATGCGGGACGACTTCCTGCACCAACCCGATCTTGAATGCGCGGGCGGCGTCGAATTCGTCGCACAGCAGCAGGTGATACATCGCATCGCCCCAGCCCATTCGGCTGAGGTAGCGAAAATGGGCGCCGCCGAGCGGTGCGATACCGCGCTTGGCCTCCATCTGGCAAAACCGTGCGCTGTCCGCGGCCACCACGATGTCGCCCGCCAGCATCAGCTCGATCCCTATGGTATAGGTGATCCCCTGCACCGCGGTCACCAAGGGCTTGCGGCATCGCTTGACGAGGCCGAACGGATCGACCTGTTCGGCGGGGATCGGCCTGGCGGTCGCGGCGGGGCCGAAGAACTTGGGCATGTCCAGCCCGGCGGTGAAGTGGTCGCCTTCGGCCAGCAGCACTCCCACCCACAGATCCGGATTGGCATCCAGTTCGGTCAGGGCGAGGGACAACTGCTGCATCATCTCGGGCGAAAAGGCGTTGCGCCTCGCCGCATTGGCAATGGTGATCTTGAGGATGCGGCCATCCGCTTCGCTGCGCACTTCGCCTGCCGGTACTTCACTGCTCATCGGTTGTCCCTTCGACGACACATATGGGCAGTAAGTAAGTATCGAATCTAAACTAATGTCAATCCAGATCGTGTCGATGCCGGATGGAGTGAAGCATCTGGCTGGAATCCGCTCGCTCGGCTTACCTGCCGTAACCGTGCAGGTGACGCGCAGCGGAGGGAAGCCGGTCATCAGCCGTGCGGCGCCGATCCGAAATGGCCAAGGATCATCGCACTGAGTTGCCGGGCCCAATCGTCATGCCGACTCCGGCAGGCATCTTCGTCCATGTCGGTAATGCGGGCATGGCCCACGATGCCCTCGATGAAGAAACGGGCCGCGCTGAGCGGATCGGCAATCGCAATCTCGCCCCGCTCCCCGGCGTGGCGGAGAACCGCGACAGCATTGTCGATTGCCGCCTGCATCGCCCACCCGCGCAGCGAGTCCTGACTGCGCTCCGCTTCATAGTCCAGCCAATCGATCAGCCGGTCGATCAGCCGTCCTTCGGGCGAGAGAAACAACTCCACCACCTTGGACGCCAGAGCCGGTAGCGCTTCGTTGATGCTCAAACCTTGGGTGCCGGCGATAACTTCCTGATGCCGCAGCTCGATCTGGCGAATCGACAGCGCGCGCAGGAGCCCTTCCTTGTTGGCGAAGCGCGAATAGATGGTCGGCTTGCCGATGCGGGCGAAGCGGGCCAGCCGGTCGAGCGAGAAACGCTCAAACCCGACGTCGAGCAGCAGCTCCCAACCGGCATCAAGGATCAGATCAGCCAGCCCCTCAGCGTCGGCAAGCGACGGCCTGCCCGCACTTTTGAAGCGGCAAACTCTTGAAAATCCGCTGCTTCTAGTGCGTCCGTCTTGAATGGGCGGCGATTGCGGAGCGAATTTTTTCACGCCGCTGCCTCGCCTTTTCGACGAATTTCTCGTGGTGTTCGCGATGGACGGTGCACGACATCTGCAACCCTTCGCGGTACGCCGCGAGGAATCGACGGGTCATTTCGTCCAGCCAGTTCATCTCCGCTACCTTTGTGTCTTCTTGCACGTAGGAGACACAAGAATGCGCTAGTCTGATCCCAAGTCAAGGGTTTGCAACGCATGTCGCGGTGGCGGGGATGTCGGTGAACAGCCATGTCAGCGCCGCTCCGCTGTTGCGGGAGTCACTTGCCAGCCCAGTCCAAGAGCCTTGTTGGTTGCGATGTAATCGCTTGTCAGCGCCGATCGCGCATTGATCGAGGCCAACGAAAGTTGCAGGCGCTGACGATCCGCGGAGAGGGCATCGCTGCGGGTTGCGGTGCCCGCGGCAAACCGTTGTTGCTGCAATCCGGCGGCATGGGCGGACTGTTGTTCCGCTTCCAGCGCCTTGCCCAGCTCGATCCGGTCGCTGCCGAAGCGGGTGAGGGACGCCTCCGCGTCGGCAAGGGCATTGAGTACGGTTCCGCGATAGCGCGCTTCCGCTTCGGCGTAGGCGCCTTTGTTCTGGTCGATCTTGGCCCTGGTTCGCCCGCCATCGAAGATCGTCCAGGTGATCCTCGGCAGGACCAGACCGATCAGCGAATGCGGATCGACCATGTCACCGACCGAACCGCCTCCCAGACCGAGCAGGCCCATGAAGCTGATCTTGGGAAACTTGTCGGCAATCGCGGTTCCGACATCGGCATTCGCCGCGGCCAGTTGCCGTTCCGCGATGCGAATGTCGGGACGGTTGTGCAGCAGCAGCGCCGGATCGCCGATCGCGACCTGTGCCGGTGGCAGGGGAATCGGCGTTGCCGTGGCAAGTTCGGTGTCGAGCGCGCCGGGCTCCTGCCCGGTCAGCACCGCCAACTGATCCGTAAGGACGACAACCTGGGTGCGGGTCGAGGCGATCTGCGCTTCGGTCTGGGCAAGTTGCGCGCGGGCCTGGTCTGCGGGCTGCATCGGTGCGGTGCCCTGGCGAAAGCGCTGATCGGCCAGCGCGACGAGCTGTGCATCGATCGCCTTTTGCTGCTCCAGCACAGCCACCGCCGCTTGCCGGGTACGCAGCCCGAGGTAGGTTCGCGCCACTTCCGCCGAAAGCGATACCTGCGCGTCGGCCAACCCGGCTCCGGCCGCCTCTGCACGGGCTGAGGCGGCTTCGATCTTGCGCCGGGTGCCTCCGAACAGGTCAAGCTCCCACGAGGCATCGAAGCCCAGACTGTAGCGCTGCATGTCGGTACGGTCTGCCGTCGCTTGCGGATTGAGCAGTGTGGCAGGAATGTTGACATAGGGCGCGGAGACAGAGGCGCCCACCGTGGGAACCGCCGCAGTCTTGTTGGCAGCAAGCCCGGCCCGCGCCTGGGTGATCCGGGCATCGGCCGCGGCGATGTTGGGCGAATTTGCCAGCGCGACCGTGACAAGGTGGTTGAGCTGCGGGTCGTTCAGCGTTTCCCACCAGGTGGCGAGCGGGGCGTTGGGCACGGTCGCCTCGTTCGCGCGCAGAAAGGCTGCGCGACCAGCGGCCGCTGGCGTAGCCGAAGGCGCCCCGGAATAGTTGGGGCCAACGGTGGCGCAGGCGGCCAGCGCGGTTGCCAGGCTGGCAGCGAGCAGCAGACGCGCGGGGAAACGGGCAAGACCGGACATCATCAATGCATCGCCATGTTGATCTGCCCCTTGGGCAGTGGTTTGAGCAGCAGGGTCAATGGCACGACGGCAAGAATGCCGATCGTCAGCGCCAGAAACTCGTCGTTGAAGGACATCACCAGCGCATCGCGCAGGACGTTCATGTCCAGCATGCGATAAGCACTCGCCAGGCCAGCAGAACCGCCGCCAAATCCGCTGGCTTGCGCCGCGACATAGGCCTGGACCGCCGGATCGTTGGCCTGGATCGACGATTGCAGCGTCCAGTGATGGAAATCGAGCCGGGCATCCTGAAGCGTTGCCAGTACCGCAAGGCCAATGGATCCGCCAAGGTTGCGCGCGGCGTTGAACAGGCCCGATGCGTCGCCCGCGTCTTCGCTGGAGACCGAACTGATCGCCGCCTGGTTGAGGAACATCATCCCCATCACCTGGCCGAACCCGCGAAGCAATTGCGATACCGTGAAGCTGCCACCGGTCGATTGGGCGGTGAGGTATGCGTCGATCCAGCAGGTCAGGGCCATCGTCGCAAAACCGATCGCCACTGCCAGGCGCAGATCGACGAAGCGAATCAACAAGGGAATCAGCGGCATCATCATCAGCGCCGGGACGCCCGACAGGAATACGACCTTGCCGGCCTGCAAGGCGTTGTAGTTCGCGATCGCGGCGAGGAACTGCGGAATTACGTAGGACGTGCCATAGAGCACCGCACCAAGGATCAGCGCCAGCACGAACACTGCCGCGAAGGTGCGGTTGCGCAGCAGTGCCAGCTTGATGACCGGGCGATCGGCGATGAACTGGCCCGCGGCGATCAGCGCGAAACCGAATATGGTCACGATGGTCAATTGCCAGATCATCGCCGATTCGAACCATTGTTCGCGGTGCCCTTCCTCCAGCACGATGGTCAGGCCACCTAGCCCGAGAGCCATGCCAAGGATGCCGAGCCAGTCGGCCGACGCAAATTCGTCGAGATCCATCTCCTCGTCCGGCAATCCGATCAGCAGCAAACCCACCAACGCGGCGCAGACCGGCACGTTGATGAAGAAGGCATAGTGCCAACTGAAATTTTCGGTCAGCCAACCACCGACCAGCGGGCCAAGCACAGGTCCAAGGATCACGGTCGATCCGAACATGGCGGTGCCGATCGGCTGCTGCGAGGGAGGCAGGCGCGTGGCGATGATGGTCATGGCGGTGGGAATCATCGCACCGCCGGTAAAGCCCTGGCCGATCCGCCCGACGATCATGGTCGGCAGCGTACCGGCGGTGCCGCAAAGGATCGAAAAGGCGGTGAACAGGATCGCGGCGGCCAGCAGAAACCGCTTTAGGCCGAACACGCGCTCCAACCACCCGGTAAGCGGGATGATCACGATTTCGGCCACCAGATAGGCGGTGGCGACCCAGGTTCCTTCCGAGGCGGAGGCGCCGATTTCCCCCTGGATGGTCGGCAGGGAGGCGTTGACGATCGAAATGTCGAGCGTCGCCATCAGCGAGCCGATCGCCCCCGCGGCGACCCCAAGCCATGCAGTGACATCGGCCTTCTGGCCGGGCCGCGCAGCGGTGGGCGGTCGCACCCCGTCGGCAAATTCGACGGCAGTGCTCACTGCTTGCCGTCCTGCTCGTCGCGGATCGCGTTGATCGCTCCCTTGGCATCGCGGGTATCGACGTTGACGTGAAGCGAAAGCCCCGGGATCAGAACCTTGCGCGATTCCGGCCCCGCCTTGATGCGAATCTTCACGGGCACGCGCTGGACGATCTTGGTGAAATTGCCGGTGGCGTTCTGCGGCGGGATCAGCGAGAAATTCGCGCCGGTTCCGGGTGTGATGCTTTCGACCGTGCCATGGAATTCGACGCCGGGCAGGGCGTCGACCGTCAGCGTTACGGGCTGGTGCGGCCGCATCAACCCGATCTGCGTTTCCTTGAAGTTCGCCTCCACGAACAGATCGCCGGTTGGCACGATCGTCATCAGGCGCATTCCAGGCTGGACGAACTGGCCGACCCGGACCGTGGAACTGGCGACACGCCCGCCGATCGGGGCGACGAGCCGGGTCGAACCGAGATCGTTGGTCGCCGCCTGGCGCTGGACCTGGGCTACGCGGATCTGTGCGTTGGATGCGCCGCCCTGGGCGCGGACCGACTGGACCCGTGCCTGTGTCGCAGCGACCGCCGCCTGCTTCGCCCGCAAGTCAGCCTGCGCCTTGTCGCGGTTGGAAACGAGTTGGTCGAGCGCGGTCTTGGGCTCGGCGCCGGTGGCCACCAGCGGGCGGTAACGTGCGACTTCGGTGTTGAGGTAGGTGAGATCGCGTTGCGCCGCCGCCTCCCCTGCAACCGCCTGTGCGATCGAAGCCTGCGCTTCGCCGATGTTGGATTGCGTTGCCGTCTCGTTGGCCCGGGCAAGGGCAATCTGGGCGTCCGCCTGGTCGATGCGGTTCCTGTAGTCCGTGGGGTCGATCTCGACGAGCAGTGCGCCGGGCTGGACGCCTGCGTTTTCCATGACCGGAACGCTTTTGACATACCCGGCAAGCTTCGATGCGATTGTCACGTCATCGGCGCTGACATAGGCATCATCGGTCGACTGAATGAAACGCCCGACGGTGCGGTATTCGTACAGACTGTAGGCCCCGAAGATCGCACCGGCTCCAAGCAGCCCCAGCAGCACCCGCCGCAGCCAGGGCCGTTTGGGCGATGCCTCATCAACGGCGTTGTCCTTTTCGGACCGACCGTTGCCTTCGACCGGTTCGCTGGCAGCGGCATTCTCGATGCCCTCGCCATTGATGGGTGTCTTTTCATTGCTCATCTGCGTCAATCCAAAACGAAACCGTACCGTTCAATTAAAGTGGCAAATGGCGATAAGTGTGTGCATTGTCAAATGAAACGTTTTGGGCAGGGCGGACTGCTTGCGTTTCCCGGCGAGTCGGGGGCGACGAACCGGCGTGCAGGGCGAATTCGCGTACCCTGATCCGGTCAGGCGGAGTCCGCCGGCGCGACGAAGTTGCGAACGACATCCAGGAATGCGCGGGCGGCAACCGCCTCCAGCGATTGCATCCTGCTTTCGAAGGGTTTTGCGTATCCCGCAAAGACGGTCAGCCCTTCCATCGATGCGGAAATGAACAGGGCAATATCGTGGCGCGCCGGTTCGGCCAGGTCTGGCCGCATCTCGGCGATCACATCCTCAAGCGGAGCGCGGGCCCGGCGATAGAGATCGTGGACTCGTTCAAAGACGAAAGTGTCGTGATTCGACAGGGCCCACAGCTCGGGAAACAGCCGGGTGGTCTTCTTGCTGCGAATGTCCTCGAGGACCAGCTCGCAATAGAGTTCGAGGCGCTGCTCCGGGGTGGTGGAGGGATCGTGGAAAATGTTCGCGAACTCAATCTCGTAGCTCGTGATCACCGCATCCAGCAGCGCCTGAACCAGATCCTCGCGATTGGGGAAATGATAGGTCAGGTTGCCCAGTTTCATCCCGCACTGCGCTGCGATCCGCCGCATCGACATTGCCCGGTAGCCTTCCTCGATAAGGATGCGAAGAGCTGCGCGGAGGATCTCCTCGCGCGTCTCATGACCCTTGGGGTAGCCGCCTTCGCGTGGGGGGAAGGTCAGGTCGGGAACCGCGGTTCCCTGGTATCTATGCGCTATTTCAGTCATTTATCTTTCCGGGAGCTGGCCCAAAAAATTTGGACGATCGACAGATTTAGGACACTTGACAAAGTTTGGGTCAGAACGCCAGCATAAGCGTCAAGAAGGAAGGCGGGAATGCTTTCCGCTGGAGGAGGATGACATGCGGCTCGCTTTGCTCGCGTCCGGTTTGTGCCTGTCAGCCATGGCTGGCAGCTTGGCGGTGGCTGCGCCACTTCCTCCGCCTTTGCCGGAAGAACCGATACCCAGTCAGGCCAGCCTTCCGGCGGACTATCCGCAAAGCTGGGCGCTGGTGCAGGATTTCAATTTCAACTCGATCGTTGATGGGCGGACGGTGGTGGTCGACACCGCCAACCCGGTCCAGCCACTCAAGGGGATCGTGCGGACCGCGCAGTTCGGGAACACCCTGTTCTCGCCGGGCAAGCACGAGATCTACACGGCGGAAACCTTCTATTCGCGCCTCACCCAGGGAGAGCGGATCGACGTGATTACCGTGTGGGACACGGCCACGCTGAGGTCCAAGGGAGAAATCGTCCTGCCCGGTGGCAAGCGGCAACAGTCCGTCACCTATCAAGGCACCTTCCAGTTCACCAACGGCCAGAAATGGGCGCTGGTCAGCAACTTCACTCCGGCCCAGTCAGTCACGGTGGTTGATCTTGATGGGCGCAAGGTGCTGGGCGAGATCGACCTGCCGGGTTGCGCGCACATCTACCCCAGCGGTGAACGGGGTTTCACCACGCTTTGCGCCGATGGCTCGCTGACCTCGATCGCGCTCGACGACAAGGGCGCGGTAGCCTCGTCGAAAACCGTCGCGGCGGTGCAGGACATCGACAACCAGCCGCTGTTCGGCGACGCTGCCTGGATCGGAAAGACGGCGTGGTTCGTCTCATACCATGGCCAGCTTCGCGGAATCGACATGAGCGGCCCGGTTGCCGCACCGCTGACGAAATTCCTCTCGGTCGGGACGGCGGACGGCGGCACGCCGGAGTGGCGTCCCGGCGGCTGGCAGGTGATCGCGGCCGACGCGAAGGGCCTGCTCTACGTGCTGATGAGCCCGGCGGGCAAGGAAGGCAGCCACAAGGACGGCGGCACCGAAGTTTGGGTGGTCGACCCGGCGAGCGGAAAGCGGACCATGCGGATCGCGCTGCCCAATGGCGCGACCTCGATCGCGGTCACGCGTGAGGCCGCGCCCCGGCTGATCGCGATGCGGATGGACGGGCCGATCGACGTGATCGATGCCGCCAGCGGCAAGCTTGTCCACTCGCTCGGCTCCAGCATCGCCTTCAGCCCTACCGTGGCGATCCCGGTGCCATGAGCGGCGCGCTGACCCTCTTCCTGGTGGCCGTGCTTGCCGTATCGTCGTTGCACAAGATGATCGCGCGCGACCGGCTTGCGACGACCACCGCCAAGCTTGCCCGGATCGCCGCGCCGCTGGGAATGCCGCTCTTGCTTGTCACCGCGACGATCGAGATTCTCGCGGCGCTGGCGCTGTTGATCCCGACGTTGCGGCAGGGCGGGGCGCTCGCCGCCGCGGGCCTGTGGGCGGTCTATGGCCTGGCGCTGCTGTCGCGGCGCGGACAGACGTTAGACTGCGGCTGCGACCTGTTCTCGCGCGAGAAGCCGGTCGATGGCTTCGCGATCCTGCGGCCATGGGCACTCGCTGCCCTCGCCGCATGGCTGGCCTTCTCCCCGGTAGCGACCTGGACGCTTGACGCGCCCTTCGCTGCCCTCGCTTTCCTCGCACTGTGGTTCGCCTCCGGCGAGCTTGCCGTGCTTCCTCATTTGGCAAGGATTTCGCGCCGATGATGCTGACTTCGCAAATACTCCTGTGGGTGGCCGTCATCGTGCTGTCGGTGCTGGTCGCAGCGCTCGCCCGTCAGGTGGGCATCCTGCACGAGCGGATCGCTCCGGCTGGTGCCCTGACCCTGCACCAGAAGGTCAACGTAGGCGAGGTGCCAACCCCGCTTGAACTCAAGACCGTGGGTGGTGGAAGCGTTGTGGTGGGCGGCACCCGCGGCGGACGCAGCCAGCTCGTGTTCTTCGCAGCGCCGGATTGTCCGGTATGCAAGAACCTCCTGCCGGTGCTTCGCTCCGCCGCCAAGGACGAGGCCGACTGGCTCGAGGTGGTTCTGGCGGGTGATGGCGATGAGCGGGGCTACCAGTCCATGGCCATCGAGCATGGCCTCCAGGGTACGCCGCTGGTGCTGTCCGAGGCGCTCGGGCGCGCCTTCGGGGTATCCAAGCTGCCCTATGCGGTGCTGATCGACGAGGCGGGCCGGGTGGCTTCGCTGGGGCTGATCAACAGCCGCGAGCACCTTGAAAGCCTGTTCGAAGCAAAGGAACGGGGCGTCGCCTCGATCCAGGAATTCCTCGCCCGGCGAAACGGAGGAGCGTGATCATGGCGCGGTTCGACAAGATTACCGAAAAGCTTGCGCGCGGCGTTGCGCGGGGCACCTCCCGACGCTCCACCCTGGCGTGGATCGGCGGGGTGATGACCGGCGCGGCACTGATCCCGGTGCTGCCGGTATCACGCGCCGCAGCCTCCCCGCACGGAGCCGGGGCCAAGCGATTGCCGATCACCTCGGGCAACCCGCAGGACCCAGGCGATCGCAGCCAGTGCGACTACTGGCGCTACTGCGCGATCGATGGGTTCCTGTGCTCGTGCTGTGGCGGCACGGTCAATACCTGCCCGCCCGGGACAGAGATGAGCCCGATCACCTGGATCGGCACCTGCACAAACCCGGCCGACGGTCGCGCCTAAGTCATCAGCTACAATGATTGCTGCGGCGTGTCCTCGTGCGGGCAATGCCTGTGCAATCGCAACGAGGGCGATCGGCCCCAGGTCCGCCCGCAATCGAACAACGATTACAACTGGTGCCTCAACACCCAGAGCAGCGTCTATAACTGCTCGGTAGCCGCGATCGTCGGCGTGGCGGTGGAGAAGTGACCGTGGCGCGTCTGAGCCTCGCCATCGGGGTGCTGACCGGCGCCGCGCTGCTCTCCAGCCTGCCCGCCCCCGCGGCCTCGCCTGCCCCCAACGGCGCGACGACCTATGCCCGCTGCGCCGCCTGTCACACCGCTACGGGCAAGGGCGTGCCGGGGGCCTATCCTCCGCTCGGCGCCGATTTCCGCAAGATGGCGGCCAAGCCTGCGGGACGGCGCTACCTCGCGCTGGCGGTAATCAAGGGGCTGAACGGACCCTTGACCGTCGAGGGCAAGACCTATCGCGGGGTCATGCCTGCACAGGCTGGCCTCGACGACGCGGCGATTGCCGGAGTGCTCAATCATGTCGGCACGGCGATCGCCACCAGCGGTCCGCCGCTGCGCGCCTTCACCGCCGCCGAAGTGGCGGCAACGCGGGCAAGCGGCTCGAACCTCACCGGGGCCGACGTGGTCAAGCTGCACGTCCAGGCGGGCGGAGGCTGACATGGACGGGCGGCTTCGCACCGCTGTGCTGTTGGCGCTGGCCTGCGCCGCGCCGCTCGCCGCCGCCCAGGCCGACTGGCGCGGTGTCACCCATCCGGCGCGGGCGCGGGTGGATTACATGCTCAAGTGCCAGGGCTGCCATCAGCCTGGTGGCATTGGCAACCCGGCCCATACCCCGCCGCTGACGGGGCAGGTCGCGCAGTTTCTGGCCGTTCCGGGCGGACGGGAGTTTTTAGGCAGAGTGCCGGGAGTCGCCTCTACCGACCTTGATGACGAGCGGCTCGCCGAGCTGCTCAACTGGACGCTTTACCGGTTCGACGCGGGCCATCTGCCGAGCGGTTTCCAGCCGTACACGGCAGCGGAAGTGGGGGCGCTGCGCAAGATCCCGTTGCGGCTCGAACGGCTTGAGACGCGCAACCGGCTGCTCGCCGAAATGGAGCGCGTGCACGAAAAATAATGAGTGAAACTCAGGGAGTGGGGAACGAGAAATGACAAATCGCATGTTCAGGACAGTTGTGCTGTCGCAACTGGCGTTCGTCGTGGGAATGCTGGCAAATCCGGCCCTCGCGCAAGACAGCGGCAAACCACAGGACGAGGCCCCTGCGCCCGGAGAAATCGTCGTCACCGCAGCCAAGCGCGCGGAAAACCTCCAGGCCGTGCCGATCTCGGTTTCGGCGATCGGCGGCGATGAGCTGTCCAAGTCCAAGGTCGGCAGCGTCGATGCGCTGGTCAACAAGGTGGTCAACCTGCAACTCACCTCGATCGTTGGTGACAACACCCCGATCTTCGCGCTCCGCGGGGTGTCGATGTCGGACTATTCGCTCAACCAGTCGAGCCCGGTCGCGACCTACTACGATGAAGTTTACAAGGGCAACTTCGCCTTCCTCGGCGTGGCGATGTACGATCTTGAGCGGGTCGAAGTGCTGCGCGGACCGCAGGGCACGCTCTATGGCAAGAACACCACCGGCGGCGCGGTCAACCTGATCAGCCGCAACGCCAAGATTGGCGAGACAAGCGGATACCTCAGCGCCGGCTACGGCAACTACAACCGTTTTGACGTCAATGGGGCGGTCAACGTCCCGCTCGGCGACAAGGCGGCGCTGCGTATCGCGGCGACCTACTCGCATGATGATGGCTGGTTCAAGAACGTCGTGCCGGGGATGCCGAACCTCGCGCAGACCAGTGAATACGGACTGCGCGCGACGCTCAATTTCGAGCCGACCGACCGGCTGAAGATTGTGCTGCGCGGATCAACCAGCTTCCAGAATCCGCAGAACTACGGGATTTTCGCCCAGCCAGAAAACGTCAACCGGGTTGGCCTGACCGAGTGGCAGATCGCCTCCAACATCCCCGACAAGCGACGGGCGCGAACCTGGTCGGCGGCCTTGACCGCCAACTACGAACTCACCGACAGCCTGACGCTGACCAGCATCACCTCCTACGACAAGGGTTCGCTGCACTTCTTCGAGGATACCGACGGCCAGGCGATCAAGCTGCTTGAGATTCCCTACGATGACGAGGCCAACCAGTTCGCCCAGGACCTGCGCCTGACCAGCAACACCCACGGTCCGTTCGATTTCATTCTCGGCCTCTATTACGCTCGCGAGAAGGTGTTCAATTCCACCAACTTCCAGATCGCCAACGGCACCGACTTCAATGGCGACGGCGTGATCAATGCCCAGGATTGCATCGACAGCGGCATCTATGCCTGCCAGTTCAAGAACCGGTTCGATCAGGTAAAGAAGAGTTTCGCAGTCTATTCCGACGTCAAGTACAAGATGGGCGAACATGTCGTGCTGCATGGCGGTCTGCGCTATACGCACGACAAGGGCGAGCAGACCGGGTTCCGGTCCGACATGCTCGATGTCAACGGCAACTTCATCGCCAACCTGATTCCGCCTTCGAACCTTGCCTATTCGACCGACAATCTTTCAGGCAAGGTCGGCGTCGACTATCAGTTCGACCGCGGCAACATGGTCTATGCCAGCATCAGCCGCGGCTACCGCGCGCCGAGCTTCAACGCCCAGGCGTTCTTCAGCCCCACCGAGCTGACCATCGCCAAGGCGGAGAAAGTCACGTCCTACGAAGTGGGGGCCAAGACCCAATTTGCCGACCGCCGGGTGACGCTGAACATGGCGGCGTTCTGGTACGATTACCGCAACCAGCAGTTCATCAACGTCGATCCGGTACAGGCTACACAGACGCTGCTGAACATCCCCAAGTCGCGTATCTACGGTGCCGAGGCGGACCTGACGGTGCGCGCAAGCGACCATATCGGCTTCCACGCAGGTCTGGGACTGCTTTCGACCAAGATCATCGAGGGCACCGTCAGCGGGACCGACGTTGCGGGGCACAAGTTGTCCAACGCGCCGACGATGACCGCCAACCTTGGACTGGACCTGACCGTGATCGACGGCGGCATGGGCAAGCTCTCGCTCCACCCCGAGATGTCCTACCAGTCGAGCCAGTTCTTCGAGGTGATCAACGTGCCGCGTTTGGAGCAGAAGGGCTACGCGCTGGTCGGCGGGCATATTGATTGGGAAAGCGCCAATGGCCGGTGGAACGCATCGGTCTGGGGCAAGAACCTCGCCAACGAGCACTACTTCACCTCGCGCGTCGACCTGCTGGCGGGCTTCGGCTTCGACTACAACCACATCGGCAACCCGCGCACCTATGGTATTACTGTCGGCACGAAATTCTGAGCCGGAGTCGCCGGCCGAAGGAGAGATGCGATGTCTGATTACAAGCTGCTGATCGGCGGCCAACTGGTCGATGGTGACGCCACGATGGACGTCATCAACCCGGCGACGGAGGAAGTGTTGGCGGTCTGCCCGCGCGGGTCCGAGCGCCAGATGAACGAGGCGGTCGCCGCCGCCAAGCTGGCCTTCAAGACCTGGCGCAAGGTGCCGATGGAAGACCGGCGCGCGATGGTGATGAAGCTGGCCGACGCGATCGAGGCGCGGCTGGATGAGTTCGCCCGGCTGCTGACCCAGGAACAGGGCAAGCCGCTCGCCGAATCCACCGCCGAGATCGCCTATACCGCGGCGTTCCTGCGCTATCTCGCCTCGCTCAACCTGGAAAACCGGCTGATCGAGGACAACGACAACCGCCGGGTCGAGATGCGCCGCAAGCCGCTGGGCGTGGTGGGGTGCATCATCCCGTGGAACTTCCCGGTGCTGATCGTCTCGTTCAAGGCGCCCGTGGCACTTCTGGCGGGCAATACCATCGTCATCAAGCCCGCGCCGACAACCCCGCTCACCACGCTCAGGCTGGGCGAGCTGTGCGCGCAGATCTTCCCCGCGGGCGTGGTCAACATCGTCACCGACCAGAACGATCTGGGCGGGGTGCTGACCAACCACCCCGACATTGCCAAGATCAGCTTCACCGGATCGACCGAGACTGGCAAGAAGGTCATGGCCAGCGCCGCCAGCTCGATCAAGCGGATCACCTTGGAGCTGGGCGGCAACGACGCGGCGATCGTCCTGCCCGATGTCGATCCCAAGGTGGTCGCGCCGGGCATCTTCGGCGG
>JAGWUU010000169.1 GCA_028868335.1 Sphingomonadales bacterium
TGCTGATCGACAAGCGCCAGGTGCTGACCGCCGATCCGCGTGACGCCGTGCTGAGCCTCAAGCAGGTTTCGATCAGCTTTCCCAAGGGCACTACCGAGGCTCAGGGCACGGCCCGCGCCAAGCAGTTCGCCGATGCGATGAAGGCGGCTCGCGGATGCAGCACGGTGGACGGCATCGCCCATGACCTTGGCGCGGAAGTCGTTTCCAACGAACAGATGAAGGCGCGGGATCTGCCGTCGCAGCTTCAGCAGATGGTGCTCGGCCTGTCGCTTGGTGAAACCACCGCCCCGTTCGGCTCGATCGAAGACGGGGTGCGCGTGCTGATGCTGTGCGGACGCGACGATCCCAAGACTGCGACTGAACCCAATTTCGAGGAAATCCAGTCGCAGATCGAGGACGAGCGGGTCAACAAGCGGGCACAGACCTATCTGCGCGACCTGCGCCGCGACGCGATCATTGACTACGCGGCATGACGGCCGCGCCCCTGGCCGTATCGCTCGGCGATCCGGCAGGAGTCGGGCCTGAACTGATTGCCGAGGCCTGGGCGCGGCGCGATGCCCAAGCCTTGCCGCCGTTCTTCGTCGCTGGCGGACCGGGGCTGCTCACCGCGGCGGCACAGACCCGCGGCATTTCCCTGCCGGTTGCGCAGATCTTTCATCCGGCCGAAGCGCTCGACTGCTTCGATCGTGCCTTGCCGGTTCTGGCCGGCGCGGACGGCGAATACACGCCCGGCGCGCCCGATCGCGATGGTGCCAGGCTCGCCCTGGCCTCGCTCGGCGAAGCGACCCGCCTGGCGGTGGAAGGCGGCGCGGATGGCGTGGTGACGGGCCCCATCGCCAAGGCCCGGCTGGCCGAGGTCGGCTTTACCTATCCCGGCCAGACCGAGTTCGTCGCCGACGCCTGCGGCATGCACGAAGGCGATGCGGTGATGATGCTGGCGGGGCCGCACCTGCGCACCGTACCCCTGACCGTCCACATCGCGCTGGAGCAGGTTCCCACCGCGCTGAGCGAGGCGCTGGTCGAGCGCAAGGGCCGCATCGTCGCCATGGCGCTGATGCGCGATTTCGGCATCCCCGCACCGCGCATCGCGGTGGCGGCACTCAATCCCCACGCCGGGGAAGAAGGGCGCATGGGCGACGAGGAAGCCCGCCTGATCGCTCCGGCTATCGAACGCCTGCGCGCGGAGGGCATCGCCATCGATGGGCCCTTCCCCGCGGACGGGTTGTTCGCGCCGCGTCAGCGCGAGAATTTCGACGTGGCGCTGTGCATGTACCATGATCAGGCGCTGATCCCGTTGAAGGCTCTCGATTTCGATCAGGGAGTAAACGTCACGCTGGGCCTGCCAATCATCCGCACCAGCCCCGATCACGGTACAGCCTTTGGTATCGCCGGACGCGGCACAGCCGACGCCGGCGCAATGATCGCGGCGATCCGCCTCGCCGGCGAATGCGCCGAGCGGAGGTATGGCATTTAGAGCCTGCGTGGCTCGACTTCGCCCGGCATGAACGGTTATGGGAGGCGCGTGAACCTTCCGCTTCCTCCCTTGCGCGACGTGATCGCCCGCCACGGGCTCTCGGCCTCCAAGGCGCTGGGCCAGAACTTCCTGTTCGACGAGCAACTGCTGGACCGGATCGCCGCCATTCCCGGCCCGCTCGAAGGGGCGCAGGTGCTTGAGGTTGGTCCCGGCCCCGGCGGCCTGACCCGCGCGCTGCTTCGCGCAGGCGCGCGCGTGACCGCGATCGAGATGGATCGGCGCTGCCTTCCCGCGCTTGCCGAACTGGCCGAGGCGTTCCCCGGCCAGCTTCGCGTGATCGAGGGCGATGCCATGAAGGTGGCCCACGGGATCGAAGGGCCGTTCCATGTGGTCGCCAACCTGCCTTACAATGTGGGGACCGCCCTGCTGATCGGCTGGCTGGGCGGGCAAGACTGGCCGCCGCAATGGGCATCGCTTACGCTGATGTTCCAGCTTGAGGTCGCCCAGCGCATCGTCGCCGAGCCGAACACCGATGCCTATGGCCGTCTCGCCGTTCTCGCCCAATGGCGCGCACATGCGAAGATCGCGATGAAGGTCCACCGCAGCGCCTTCACCCCCCCGCCCAAGGTTATGAGCGCGGTGGTCCACCTGACCCCGGCGGACATGCCCGACGGCGTTTCGGCCCGCATGCTGGAGCGCGTTACCGAGGCGGCCTTCGGCCAGCGCCGCAAGATGCTCCGCCAAAGCCTGAAGGGCCTTCCCGGCGCGCTGGCGACGCTCGAGATGTTGGCCATCGACCCGCAACGGCGTGCGGAAACTCTGAGCGTTGCGGAATTCGTCAGCGTGGCGCGCGCGCTCAGCTAGATCCAGGTACGAAACGCCTGCACCAGAAACACGACCCCACCCAGGGCGCAGGCCGCCAGGAACAGCACATCGTGAAGCGCGAATTTCTGATGTGAGCCTGATGCATTGCCAGCCCGCGCTGCTGACGCGCGTGTCCCGGCCTGTGGCGCCACCTGGCCCTGGCGGAGGGCGGCAACGTCGATCCGGTCCTGCAGGATCACCCCGAACTGGTCTGCGCGGGTCCACCGCACTTGCCCGACCAGCACCGATCGAGCCAGTACGACCTCCACGATCTCGCCGCGCGGCGGGACGCGTTCGGCCGACATCGACAGGCCGCGCGAGGACGCATCGAGAATCGACGCATTACAATCCTTGCCACGCACCCGCAGGTGCGCACGCACGAACAAACGTTCTCGCTCTTCGCGATTTTTTGACATGGCGGCTGCGACCCGTCGTTGAACTGACTAGGTAACAGTCTAGCAAACAAGGATTATTTGAATGTTAATTTGCAACAAGTTTTCATATAAAAGAAATTTTTGCATATAAACATTGGTTTTATATGCCTTTTTTTATGCGCCGCCATTGGTGCAGCAAGGGTTCGGTGTAGCCGCTGGGCTGCTCCACACCCTTGAACACCAGATCGCAGGCGGCACGGAAGGCAGGCTTGTCCTCGTTGCCGACCAGCGGCTCGTAGGCTGAATCGCCAGCGTTCTGGGCATCGACCTTTGCGGCCATGCGGCGCAGGCTGTCCATCACCTGATCCTCGGTGCAGACACCATGGAGCAGCCAGTTGGCCATGTGCTGGCTGGAAATGCGCAGGGTCGCGCGGTCTTCCATCAGGCCGACATCGTTGATGTCGGGCACCTTGGAGCAGCCCACACCCTGATCGATCCAGCGCACCACGTAGCCCAGCAACCCTTGCGCGTTGTTGTCCAGTTCCTCACGCACTTCCTCTTCGGAGAAGTTGCGACCCAGCGCCAGCGGCACGCTCAGCAGGTCGTCGAGCGGCGGGGTCGGCTGACCGGCAAGATCACGCTGGACGTCGAACACCCCAACCTGGTGGTAGTGCATGGCGTGAAGCGTCGCCGCCGTTGGCGAGGGAACCCATGCCGTATTGGCGCCGGAGCGAGGATGGCCGATCTTCTGCGCCATCATGTCGTGCATCTTGTCGGGCGCGGCCCACATCCCCTTGCCGATCTGCGCCTTGCCCGACAGGCCGCAGGCAAGACCGATCTGGACGTTCCGCTTCTCGTAGGCGTCGATCCATTTGGCGAGCTTCATCTCGCCCTTGCGGATCATCGGCCCGGCCCTCATCGAGGTGTGGATCTCATCGCCGGTGCGATCGAGGAAGCCGGTGTTGATGAACACCACGCGGCTCTTCACCGCCGCTATGCAGGCGGCAAGATTGGCGCTTGTCCGCCGTTCCTCGTCCATCACGCCCACCTTGATCGTGTGGCGCGGCAGTTCGAGCAGGTCCTCCACCGCGTCGAACAGGGTGTTGGTGAAGGCCGCTTCCTCCGGCCCATGCATCTTCGGCTTGACGATGTAGATGCTGCCTTCGCGGCTGTTGTGAAGCTTGCCAAGGCCGTTGACGTCGTGCGCGCCGATTGCGCTCGTCACCACGGCGTCGAGGATTCCCTCGGGGATCTCGGACCCGTCGGCCAGCAATACCGCCGGGTTGGTCATCAGGTGCCCGACATTGCGCACGAACAGCAGGCTGCGCCCCGGCAGCACCAGATCGCCGCCGTCCTTGCCCGTCCAGCGGCGATCGTCGGCAAGGGTGCGGGTCATGGTCTTGCCGCCCTTGTCGAAGGTATCGGCCAGATCGCCGCGGATCACGCCCAGCCAGTTGCCATAGGCCGCCAGCTTGTCCCCGGCATCGACTGCCGCGATCGAATCCTCAAGATCGCAGATCGTGGTCAGCGCCGCTTCCAGCACGACGTCGGCGATCCCGGCCTTGTCGGTCTTGCCGATCGGGTGATTGCGATCGATCACCAGTTCGATGTGCAGACCGTGATGCGCGAGCAGCAAACCGCCCGGACGCTGGCCGCAATAGTGGCCGGGATCGGCCAGCGGCGGAATGCCCTCACCGTCCCAGTCTGCCCAGCTCATCCCGTCGAGCGGAACGGCAAGGTCCAGGAAGGCGCGCGCCGCCGTGATCACCGCGGCGCCACGCACATCGTCATAACCGCCCGGACGGGCCGGTGGCGCATCCAGCGCATCGGTGCCGTAATAGGCATCATAGAGGCTGCCCCAACGGGCGTTGGCGGCGTTGAGCAGGAACCGCGCGTTGAGCACCGGCACGACAAGCTGCGGTCCGGCCATCGTCGCGATCTCGCGATCGACGTTCCGCGTGCCGACCTGGAACGGCGCAGGTTCCGGAACGAGGTAGCCGATGCTGGTCAGGAATGCGCGGTATTCGCCAGCGTCGATTGGCTTGCCGGCACGGGCGAGATGCCATGCATCAATCTCGGCCTGAAGCGTGTCGCGCTTGGCCAGCAGAGCGCGGTTCTGCGGAACGAGGCGATCGAGCAGCGCGGAAAAGCCCTGCCAGAATACAGTGGGATCCTTGCCCAGCGGCGCCAGAACCTCGCCCTCGATGAATCCGGCCAGGGCAGCATCAATCTGCAACCCGCTCTTTTCAACCCGATCGTTCATTGGTCCTCGCACAGATTTGAGCCGCATCGCGCATCGGCGTTGCGGCAGGAACTTCGTCGATTCCGGGGAGGAATGCCAGAGCCTATGCCGCAGGAGCGAAGACTTGGCAACGGGGGGTTGGAGACGCCGCGCCGCTCGGCTAGAGACGGTTTCAAATGCAACAGCTTTCGCCCCTTGAACGCGCGCTGATAGATCGCGTGGATGCCGCGCCGATGCTTGAACAGGTGTTGGCGTGGAGCGCGATCAACACCGGCACCGGCAACCTTGAAGGACTGGCGCGGCAATGGGACGAACTGGCCCAGGCCTTCTCCGCCCTGCCCGGCACGCTGGCGGCGGTTCAACCGGCGCCGGTGATTGCGATCGCACCCGACGGGAGCGAGCGCGAAACCGCCAATGGCGCACACCTTGTCCTGCGCGTGCGCCCCGAAGCATCGCGCCGGTTCCTGTTGACCGGGCACATGGACACGGTGTTTCCGCCCGGCCATCCGTTCCAGCAGACCGTGTGGAGCGATCCGCAGACGCTTAACGGTCCGGGCGTCGCCGACATGAAGGGCGGCATCGCCGTGATCCTCGCCGCGTTGACCGCCTTCGAGACGTGCGAGGCCGCCCACGGCGTCGGCTATGACGTGCTGATCAATTCGGACGAAGAGACTGGCAGCCTGTCGTCCGCGCCGCTGATCGCCGAACTGGCCCAGGGCAAGGCCGCCGCGTTGACTTACGAACCCTCGGCCCAGCCTGACGGCACGCTTGCGGGTGCGCGCGCGGGCAGCGGCAACTACAGCGTCATCGTCACCGGCCGTTCCGCCCACGCCGGACGCAACCCGCAGGATGGCCGAAACGCCGTGGTCGCCGCCGCCGATCTGGCGTTGCGGCTAAAGGCGCTGACCCGCGAGGGGCTCTCGGTCAACCCTGCGAAGATCGACGGCGGCAGCGCCAACAACGTCGTGCCCGACCGGGCCGTGCTACGCTTCAACATCCGCCCGCGCACGCCGGCGGACGCCATCGCCTTTGACCGGGCCTTCGCCGCCTTGCTGGCCGAGGTTGCGGGTGCCCACGATGTTGCCATGCACTGCCACGGCGGGGTCAGCCGCCCGCCCAAGCCCATCGATGCCAAGGCCGAGCGGCTCTTCACCCTGGTCGAGGAATGCAGCGCGCTGCTCGGCCAGCCGGTCACGCGCATTGCCTCCGGCGGCGTGTGCGACGGCAACAACATTGCCGCCTGCGGGGTGCCCGTGGTCGATACCATGGGCGTGCGCGGCGGGGCGATTCACTCACCGGATGAATTCCTGATCGTTCCAAGCCTTGAAGAGCGTGCGCGGCTGTCCGCGCTGGTCCTTCATCGCCTAGCCAGCGGAGCCCCCCTTTGACCCACATAATCCGCGCCGCCCGCGGCGACGACCTTCAGCACCTGTACGAAATGGCCAAGCGCACTGGGGGCGGCTTCACCAACCTGCCGCCTGATCGCAAGGCGCTGACCGCCAAGCTTGAACGAGCGGCGGCGGCCTTCGCGAGCACGGAGGATGCGCTGAGCGACGACATGTTCGTGTTCATGCTCGAATCGCCGAGCGGCGAGGTACGCGGCACCTGCCAGATCTTTTCGGCGGTGGGCCTGACCAGCCCGTTCTATTCCTACCGGATCGGCGCGCTCACCCAGCATTCGATCGAACTGGAACGGACCTTCCGCGCCGACATTCTCAACCTGTCGACCGACATGGAAGGCCAATCGGAAGTTGGCGGGCTGTTCCTCCATCCGGGCGAGCGATCGGGTGGCCTGGGCATGTTGCTGGCGCGCAGCCGCTATCTGTTCATCCGCAACCACCGCGCCCGCTTTGCCGACAAGACCTTCGCCGAACTGCGCGGCGTGATCGACGAGGCGGGCGGTTCGCCGTTCTGGGATGGAGTGGCCGGGCGGTTCTTCGGCATGAACTTCCAGGACGCCGACGAATTCAACGCCAAGCACGGCAACCAGTTCATCGCCGACCTGATGCCCAAGCATCCGGTCTATGTCGCGATGCTGCCCGAATCCGCGCGCGCGGTAATCGGCCTGCCCCACCCCAATGGCCGCGCCGCGATGCGCATGCTCGAAGAGGAAG
>JAGWUU010000170.1 GCA_028868335.1 Sphingomonadales bacterium
TCCTGCCCGGCTGCGTGATCTTTTCCGACGAACTGAACCACGCCAGCATGATCGCGGGCATCCGCAACGCCGGCTGCGAAAAGCGGGTGTTCCGCCACAACGACCTTGAGCACCTTGAGGAACTGCTTGCCGCGGAAGACCCGGCGCTTCCCAAGCTGATCGCCTTTGAAAGCGTCTATTCGATGGAAGGCGATGTCGCCCCGGTCCACGCGATCTGCGACCTTGCCGAAAAGTACAACGCCCTCACCTACATCGACGAAGTCCATGCCGTTGGCATGTACGGCCCGCGCGGTGGCGGCATCACTGACCGCGACGAGGCGGCTCACCGCATCGACATCATCGAGGGTACGCTGGGCAAGGCCTTTGGCGTGATGGGCGGCTACATCGCGGCCGACACGCGGATCATCGACGTGATCCGCTCCTACGCGCCGGGCTTCATCTTCACCACCTCGCTCTCGCCGGTACTGGTCGCGGGGGTGCTGGCCTCGGTGCGGCACCTCAAGTCATCGAGCGTCGAGCGTGACGGCCAGCAGGCCGCCGCCGCCATGCTCAAGGCGATGTTCCGTCAATCCGGCCTGCCGGTGATGGACTCGACCACGCACATCGTTCCGCTGATGGTGGGCGATCCGGTCAAGGCCAAGAAGATCAGCGACATCCTGCTCGCCGAATACGGCGTTTATGTGCAGCCGATCAATTACCCGACCGTGCCGCGCGGAACCGAACGCCTGCGCTTCACTCCGGGTCCGGCGCACACCGAAACGATGATGCGCGATCTTACACAGGCGCTGGTGGAGATCTGGCAGCGCCTGGAACTCAAGCTCGCCGCCTGAACTCTCGCAACCGGCTCGGGGCAATGCGCCATCTGGCGCTGCTCTGCGCGCTGGATAAAGACAATCATTGACCTCGGCGCTGACGCCGGCCTTCCGCGCGTTCGCCGCGCGGTGGCGCGCTGCGCCCAACACTCGATCCGCAAATGGATTATTTGCATCCCGACCGGGCGATGCAGCGCCAATTCCTGCTGGCATATCGCGAAGATGACGCTAGGTTTGCACAGCATTTTTGTCGGGATGGCCGCGCAAGCGCTCTCCCGTGGGTCGTTTTAGGAGGGATTGAAATGGCAACCGACTGGGCTGCAGACGTCAAGAAGTATGCTCCCGCCGCCGACGATGGCGTGATCGCCGCGATCGTGCGGTACTGCGGCATCGCGCTCCGCAATCGCGATTCCTCGCTGGTCGCGTTCAGCGACAAGACCGAAACCGATCGGGTCCGCAACAACTTCCTCAAGAAGAAGCTGGCCCTTACCGATGCCGACAGCGTGCTGGACGCGGCGATCGCCAAGGTCGGCCAGACGATGAAGGCGGATCGCACCAAGAACCGCGTCACAGTCTATTACCTGCTCGCCGCCGAGTTCAACAAGCTCGGCCTGTTCACGCCGAAGGGGACGACCGCCGCCAAGGCTGCTCCGACCAAGGCCGCTGCTCCCGCCAAGGCTCCGGCCAAGACGGCGGCAAAGGCCGCTGCCCCGGTCAAGGCTGCGGCCAAGACCAAGGCTGACGCTCCGGCGAAGGCGGCAGCGCCCGCCAAGGCTCCGGCGAAGAAGAAGGCCGCCGCAACGGGCAAGGCTGCCGCCGCTGGCGCCGCCGCAGCCGTGGTTGGACTGGCCAGCCTCAATGGCGCAAAGACCGCCAAGGCTCCGGCCAAGAAGCCCGCTGCCGCCAAGAAGCCTGCAGCCACGAAGGCAGCCCCGGCACCTGCGCCCGCCGCACCGCCGCCGCCTGCGCCCGTCGTCGCACCTGCGCCTGCCCCCGTCGCCGCACCTGCGCCTGCACCCGTCGCCAAGGCTGCCGAAGCTCCGGTGGCCGCCGTTGCTGCTGTAGCGGCAACCGCCGCCGCTGCCGCAACGGGTGCAGCCTCGCTCGCGACAAGCGCCGCCGCCAAGCCCGCTGCCGCGGTCCAGAGCCTTGTTGGAGACGATGACGGCAAGGAAGGCGGCCTCAACTGGTTGTGGATCCTGCTTGGCCTCGCCCTGCTGACTTTCGCGGCATGGTGGCTGTTCGGCGGCAAATCATCGAACCAAACGGCCACCCCGGCGGCTCCGGTTGAATCGGCTGCCGCGGTCGATGCGTCAGGCGCCGTCACCGATCTCGCCTCCGCCCCGGCGGAAGGCACCGTCACCATCCCGACCGGGGCTGGCGTCACCGCCGAAACCCGCGACGGCAAGCCGGTGGTCAAGGTCTATTTCGATAGCGGCAAGACCGATCTGGTCCCTGCCTTCACCGGCGCCACGGGCGGGCTGAAGGCCTGGCTCGATGGCCACGCGGGCAGCAAGCTGGCGATCTCGGGCTATGCCGATCCCACCGGCAATGCCAAGCTCAACGCCGAATTGTCCAAGAAGCGCGCCCAGGCCGTCCAGGCCGCGCTGGTCAGCGGCGGCGTGCCGGAAACCTCGGCTCAGTTGGTCAAGCCATCCGATGCGATCGACACCAAGGACAACAAGGCCGCCGCGCGCCGCGTGGAAGTGACCGTGCAGTAAGCACGCCGCGCCAATTCGGAACCTGCTTGGCGGGGTGTCTCGATTGTGAGACACTCCGCCTTGCAATTGGGGCATGGCCGCTTGCCTTGTCCGCCCCGACGGCAAGGATGCGCGGATCAGGCAACCCGGCATGAGGTTGCAGACCCCCGAGAGGAACAGGCTGCGATGGGCTCATCAGGCAAGCACAGCGATACGGTTCTGGCGACCGTCCGTTCCAGCGCCGCCGCCACCTCCTCGGTCGCCGCCTCGTGGTGCCGCTCGGCGCTTCATCACGGGCTTGATCCCAGCGCAGGCCGCCGAACCGAACTGCGCGACGGCATGGCCCTTGCCCAGCTTCGCGAAGCCAATGGTGAGCTGCTCGCCGCTGCCTCGCCCATCCTCGACAACCTGTTCGGATCGGTCGGGCGGACGGGGTGCTGCGTGATCCTCTCCGATACCGACGGCGTGGTGCTTGAGGCGCGCTCGGGCGCGGGCGATGCCGCATTGTTCGCAGCGATTGGCCTCACCGCCGGGGCGGAATGGAGCGAGGCCGCCGAAGGAACCAACGGCATCGGCACCTGCCTGGTCGAACAGCGCCCGGTCACCGTGCTGCGCGGCGAACACTTCGCCAGCCGCAACATCGGCGTGTCATGCATGGATGCCCCGGTGTTCGATCCCGAGGGCCACCTAGTCGCCGCGCTCGACGTGTCGAGCGCGCGCGCCGACCACGGCGAGGCAATGGCGACGATGATCGCCGCGCTGGTCCAGGACGCCGCCCGCCAGATCGAGCGCGACTTCTTCTGCCGCCGCTTTGCCGAGGCGCGGATCGTCTATGCCGCCGAAGCTCCGGGGCGCGGCACCGCCCTGCTCGCGGTCGACCGCGACGACCTGGTCATCGGCGCCACCCGCGCCGCGCGCCGCCAGTTCCAGCTCGACGCCGCCGCGCTCACCAGCCCTCGCCCGCTCGCCGACGTGCTCGGCACCGGGGCACCGACCGGGTTCGAGGACAGCGAACGCGCCGTGCTGCGCCAGGCCCTCGCCCGCTCGAACGGCAACGTCGCCGCCGCCGCGCGGTTACTGGGGATCGGCCGCGCCACCATGTACCGCCGCATGGACCGCGCAGGTATGGGCGGGATGCATTGAGGGGATTGTTGGGGGAAGCGGACAGTCAGGCCTTGGCATGGCAAAGGCGGTTGCCAGCCATTCGTTCACTCAAATAAACTTAACTTGACAGTCGAGCGGCACTGGCGAACGCATAGGGAGCGCACCGCAAGCGAGTCAGAGGGCCATCTCATGGCACATTTTCTTCGCGCAGCATTTGCAATCGCATCGCTTTCATCGTCCGCCATCGCCCAAGCCCCACCGAACGGTTGGGAGGCCTATCAATTTGGAATGTCCATCCAGCAAGTCCAGGCAGTCCCCAATTCTTCGTGGGACAAGCTTCAGGAGGATCAAGACGGTTGGGGCGGAACGGACGGTTACAGTCTGAAATCTCTCACACCCGTTACGATGAATGGGCGATCGGCCGAGTTTACAGTCTATTTCGACGCGACCGGCCACCTCAATGAGTTTGAGTTCAAGAGACAGCTTCCGGCCAACGGGTGCGAAGCCGCATTCAAAGTCGAGCTCCGGCAGTTGGAACATGCCTACGGAACCTTTGTGCCAAGCATGGTGAACAGCACTCACTCGGCGGTTCGGAACGCGCCCGGCGGCAAGTCCAAATACGTCGCCATCACCGAGACGCGTGATGAGCCGATCCAACAGTTCCTGGCCGAGCGACGCCAGCAGGGGCGCTTCCTCAATGTGTCTGCGGATCAGGACAAAGCCGCGTGCAACGTGGATATTTGGCTTGAGCTTGACAGGTAGGAACTCGTGTTTTCTCGTGGCATAAAGGTCTGATCAGGTTGGCCGACCCATTAGCCGCGCAACCGAACGGCAGGTATTGGGCAGTGAATGATGCCGGTTGAGCGGCTGCAACGTTGTCGATTGCCGAACGGCAGTTAACGCCCCCGACCACCCATTTCCTACCCATTCCAATCCTGTCACACTGCGCACGACCACGTCAGTCGTAGGCTCTTTGACAGTTCGAACAGCCCATCGCCGCAACACGCCGCCGAAAAATGGAAATGTGTCACTTTGTTCGGCGCAACATATTGAACATTTGCGATATTTTGCCGGACACGGTGTCACCTTTTGGAAGGCGACGATCTAATTCAAGCAATTGATTTTACAATATTTTCTTATCGACCAGAAAAATTGCGTCACCATGCCGTTACCCTGTTCGCTCACCCGCGTCCGTCTGTCGCGCCCTGTCTCACCCCTGATACACCCTGCCTCTCCTTACCTCCCTACCCCTCTATCCTTCCCCTCGAACCGGGCGCACCCATGATCCGAGGCCAGCCATCCAGACCGGCCCGGATACGAGAGGATCGATGCCATGAACCTGATGGTTGCCGACGAAGCCACCACGCTCGTCTCGCCCTTCGCCAAGACCTATGACAACTTCATCGGCGGCAAGTGGACCGCGCCCAGGGCGGGGCGCTATTTCGACAACGTCAGCCCGATCACCGGCAAGGCGGTGTGCCAGGTGGCGCGCAGCGACGGTGATGACATCGAACTGGCGCTCGATGCCGCCCACGCCGCCAAGGACACCTGGGGCAAGATGAGCGCCGCTGACCGCTCGCTGATCCTGATCCGCATCGCCGATGTGATGGAGGCCAACCTCGAGCTGCTCGCCACCGCCGAAACCTGGGACAACGGCAAGCCGATCCGCGAAACGCTGGCCGCCGACATTCCCCTCGCGATCGATCACTTCCGCTATTTCGCCGGCTGCGTGCGGGCGCAGGAAGGTTCGATCAGCCAGATCGACGAGGATACCGTGGGCTACCACTTCCACGAACCGCTGGGCGTGGTCGGCCAGATCATCCCGTGGAACTTCCCGATCCTGATGGCGGCGTGGAAGGTCGCCCCGGCGATCGCGGCGGGCAACTGCGTGGTGCTGAAACCCGCAGAACAGACCCCGGCATCGATCATGGTGCTGATGGGCCTGATCGGCGATCTGCTGCCGCCTGGCGTACTCAACGTGGTCAACGGCTTTGGGCTTGAGGCGGGCAAGCCGCTCGCCAGCTCCAAGCGGATCGCCAAGATCGCCTTCACCGGGGAAACCTCCACCGGCAAGCTGATCGCCAGCTATGCCAGCGAGAACCTGATCCCGGTAACGCTGGAACTGGGCGGCAAGAGCCCGAACATCTTCTTCGCCGACGTCGCCGACCACGACGACGATTTCTTCGACAAGGCGATCGAGGGCTTCGTGATGTTCGCGCTCAACCAGGGCGAGGTCTGCACCTGCCCCAGCCGCGCGCTGATCCAGGAATCGATCTACGACAGGTTCATGGACAAGGCGCTGAAGCGCGTCGCCGCGATCAGGCAGGGCAATCCGCTCGATCCCACTACGATGATCGGCGCGCAGGCCAGCCAGGAGCAACAGGACAAGATCCTGAAGTACCTCCAGATCGGCCGGGATGAAGGCGCCGAGGTGCTGATCGGCGGCGAGGCTGCGGCGCAGGACGGCGACCTGTCTGGCGGGTTCTACATCAAGCCGACCGTGTTCAAGGGCCACAACAAGATGCGGATCTTCCAGGAGGAGATCTTCGGTCCGGTCGTCTCCACCACCACCTTCAAGGATGCCGACGAGGCGCTGTCTATCGCCAACGATACGCTGTTCGGCCTTGGCGCCGGGGTGTGGAGCCGCGATGCCAACACCTGCTACCGCTTTGGCCGCGCGATCGAGGCCGGGCGGGTGTGGACCAATTGCTACCACGCCTATCCCGCGCACGCCGCGTTCGGCGGCTACAAGCAGTCGGGCATCGGGCGCGAGACGCACAAGATGATGCTCGAACACTACCAGCAGACCAAGAACCTGCTGGTCAGCTACAGCCCGAAGAAGCTCGGGTTCTTCTGATCCCGTAGGGGTCGCACCAGTCCGGCGGGCGCCGGCCGCTCCTCTCCCGCGCCTGCGCCCGCCGGATACCGCCTGACTTTTCACAACCAGCGGGCTTGTGCCTGACGCCGGAGCACCTCGTTCCGGCGGCAGGAGGAGGCTTGCCCGCAATCCATGAGGGACAATGCCATGAAGACCACCACCGCCCTGCTCTACGCCGCTGCGATGCTCGCCGTTCCGTCCGCCGCCCAAGCCGATGACAAACTGAACGTCGGCGCCTCGCTGACCGGCGCGACAATGTACGAATGGCGCGGCGTCAGCCAGTCGGACAACCACGCCGCAGTCTTTGCCGCCGTGAACGTCGGTTACAGGGGCTTCTACGCCGGAGCCGGAACCGAGAACGTCGACTTCGCCGGGATCAACCAGGAATACGACCTGTGGGGCGGCTATGCCCTGCCGCTGGGCAAGGCCAAACTGGACCTGGGCGTGGTCCGCTATGGCTATGTCAACGCGCCGTCGAACATCGACACGCTCGAAAT
>JAGWUU010000171.1 GCA_028868335.1 Sphingomonadales bacterium
GCATCACGAAGTGCGCCTTGCGGTTGCGCTTGATCTTGTAGGCGAGGTTCTTGAGGCCCCAGGTTTCGGTCTTGGTGACCTTGCCCTGGTTGGCTTCGACGATCTCGGTGGCGGTGGCGGCCAGCGCATCGACTTGCGCTTGGCTGAGGTCCTGGCGCGCCAGGAACACGTGCTCATAAAGAGCCACGGCAGCTTCCTTTATCTATCTAACCGATCGCTGGCTGATCCGCACGATTGCGGGGCCCCTCCGGCTTTCTTGCATCCAGAATCGCTTCCGGACGCGGCCCACTAGGCGGGTTTGCCCGGAAAAGCAAGGGTCGCGGCGGGACCCGCCGTATTTCATTTCGCATTTGCGAAAGATCAATGCGTGATATGCTGCAACTGCTAACAGGGTGGCTGTAAAGGAGACGTTCCATGAATGCCCAGATCGATGCCCCTGAAGTCCGGGAAATGAAGACCCGCAATGGCGACGTTCTTGCAGTGCGTCCGGTGACGGGTGACGACGAAGCCCTGCTGGAGGAATTCTTCGACCGCGTCAGCGACGAGGATCGCCGCTTCCGCTTTCTCTCTCCGCGCAAGCACGTCGGTCACGAGCAACTCGCGCCGATGGTCGAGATCGACCACTTCCGCACCGAAACGTGGGTTGCCTTCGACGAGGCCAGTGGCGCGGTGGTCGGCACGGCAATGTTGGCCTGCGACAATCCGCTCGACACCGGCGAGGTCGCGGTGTCGGTGTGCAAGGACTGGCGCGGCAAGGGAGTGGGCTGGGCGTTGCTTGACGTCGTTGCCAAGGCCGCCGAGCAGCGCGGCCTGCGCCGGGTGATTTCGATCGAGGACCGCGAAAACCACGCCGCGATCGAGCTTGAGCGCGAAAAGGGCTTTGTTCCCCACGGCGTCGATGGCGATCCGACCGTGGTGATGCTGGAAAAGACCTTCCGCTGAAACGCCTTGCCTCTTGAACCTAGCCGCCTGTCTAACCTAGGCAGGCGGCCGGTTCTGTTTGTGGAGGCTCCTTCCAGATGCCCAGTGGCCTAGTAGCCCTGCTTGACGACGTCGCGGTGATTGCCAAGGCCGCCGCCGCATCGCTCGACGATGTAGGTGCCGCCGCCGCCAAGGCCGGATCGAAGGCCGCTGGAGTGGTGATCGACGATGCGGCGGTGACGCCAAGCTATGTCACCGAGTTCACCCCTGATCGCGAACTGCCGATTATCTGGCAGATCACCAAGGGATCGCTGCGCAACAAGTTGGTCTTGCTGTTGCCCGGCGCGCTGGTGCTCAGCGAGTTTCTGCCATGGGCGATCACCCCGCTGCTTATGATCGGCGGCCTGTTCCTGTGCTATGAAGGCGCGGAAAAGGTGATGGAGAGGCTGGGCGGCGAGGAGCACGGCGAAACGCTCGACGATCGAATTTCAGACGTCGCCGAATTCGAACGTCAGCGTGTCAGCGGAGCAGTGCGGACGGACCTTATCCTTTCGGCGGAGATCATGGCGATCGCGCTGGCCGAGGTGTCGGGCGAGCCGCTGCTCAGCCGCGCGATCATTCTCGCGCTGGTAGGCGTGGCCATCACCATCGGCGTCTATGGAGCGGTGGCGCTGATCGTGAAGATGGACGACATCGGGTTGGAGCTGACGCGGCGCGCGAGGGCTGGGACCCAGGTGTTGGGACGCTTCCTGCTCCGGGCAATGCCGCGCGTGTTGTCAGCCCTTTCGGGTGTCGGCACCCTGGCGATGATGTGGGTCGGCGGCGGGATCGTGTTGCACGGGTCGGACGAGCTGGGCCTGCATGGTCCGGCTGCACTCGCTCATTCTCTCCAGCACGCGGTCGAGGATGCGACGGGTCCACTTGGCGGAGCGCTGGGCTGGCTGATCTATGCGGCGCTATCTGCCCTTGTCGGGCTGGTGCTGGGCGCGATCGTCGCCTTCGTGGTCCACAACATGTTGAGATTGAAGGTCGGCGCCGACGCTTAGGGCAGTCGCGCAAGCAGATCCCTGGCGAACAGGCTGAGCGTGTCGTCGCGTGCGCCCATGATGACCACGCGATCGCCGGGGCGGGCGATTTCGACGATCCTGTCACCGCAGGCTTCGCGGCTGGGGATGTAGTCAGCCTGGCCACCCTCCGTGCGGATCAGCTCGACAATCCGCTCGCTTCCTTCGCTCCGATCGACCGTGCCGCCGAAATAGACCGGATCGCACAGGATCGCGCGATCTCCACCGTCAAGCAGCCGGGCAAAGGTTGCGGCCAGCTCATGGCCCATCTGGCGCAACGGGCCGTAGCCGTGCGGTTGAAAGAAGGCCAGAATCCGTCCGGGATGGACCTTGAGTGTTGCCAGCGTTGCTGCGACCTTGTCCGGGTTGTGACCGAAATCGTCGATCACGGTGATGCCAGAGGGGCTGGTTCCGACGATATCGAAGCGGCGGGCAAGACCGGCAAAGCTGCCCAGCGCGGCTGTTGCCTCTGCCACCGGCACGCCCGCCGCGTTGGTTCCCGCGATCGCGGCAAGGGCATTTGCGAGGTTGTGGCGTCCGGGAACCTTCAGGTCGAGCGGGTGGGTCGATCCATCGCGGCGATCAATGACGGTCGCGGAGAGGCCGGTCTGTTGCTCCGCGATTGACCCGGGGACCACGCCAATCATCGCTTGGGGATGGTCGATTGCAAAGCTGACCAGCTTGCGCGCGTGTGGTGCGAGTGCAGCCGCCTCGGCGTCGTCGAGATTGACCACCGCTACTTCTGCCCGTGCCAGAAAATCACCGAACAGCACCCGTAGTTCCTCGAGGCCCTTGTGATCGAGGCTTACATTGCCGAGCACCGCGACCGCCGGGCGGTACAGCGAGATCGAGCCGTCGCTCTCGTCGACTTCGGAAACAAACACGTCCCCCGCGCCGACGCGTGCGCTGGCGAAGGGAGCAACAGGCGACACATAATTCTTCATCACCGCGCCGTTCATAATGGTCGGGTCGCGTCCGGCCGTGTCCATGATCCAGCCGGCCATGCCGGTGACGGTACTCTTCCCGCTGGTCCCGCCAATCGCGATGCCAACCGGCGCGGCGTTGAACAGGGTGGCGAGCAGTTCGGCGCGTGACATGCGCGGATTGCCCAAGGCGCGCGCGCGCGCCATTTCCGGCACCGTATCCTCTACCGCGGCCGAGGCAACCAGCGTCTGGTCCGCCGAAACGACGCCACTGCCATCCTGGGGGAACAGGGTGAACCCCAGGCTTTCCAGCCAGGCGAACTTTTCGGGGGTGCGGCCCTGATCACGGCTGCGATCCGATCCGCCGACTGTCGCCCCCGTACCCTTGAGGATCAGGGCGAGGGGCAGCATGCCCGACCCACCGATGCCGCAGAAGAACCAGGGGTGCGAAGTGAGGTCGGTCATGGCGCCTGCGGTATGCGGCCTTGCTTGCCAGCGCAACCGGGTTAGGAGGATGTATGCCCCGCGTTGCGATCTGCGCCCCGTCCCGAGCGATCACCGAAGAGGATGCCGCGCGCGTTCTGGCTCTGGCCGACGCGTTTCCGGGGGTGGAGCTGCATTTCCATCCGCAATGCTTCCTGTCCAACGGCCATTTCGCCGGCAGCGATGCACAGCGGATCGGGGCGCTGGTCGAATGTGCCAATGACCCTTCCTTCGATGCTGTATGGGCGGCCCGCGGCGGCTATGGCGCGGCGCGGGTGGTGGAGGATGCACTGGCGCAGTTCGGCAAGGTGGCGGACGGCAAAGCCTACCTCGCCTATTCCGACGGGGGGACGCTGCTGGCCGGCCTCTACCGGACGAAGATCGGCAGGCCGATTCACGCCCCGATGCCGTCGGACATACGCCGCGCTGGCGGAGAGGATGCGGTGCGCCGGGTGCTCGGCTATCTGTCCGGAAGCAACGACGGGCTGGAACCATCCATTGGCGATCATCACCCGACTGTCGCCTTCAACCTGATGACCCTCGGCATGGTCTGCGGCACACCGCTGATGCCGGGCCTGGCGCGGCATGTGGTGATGGTGGAGGAAGTCGCCGAACATCTCTACGCCGTCGACCGCCTGTTCTTTCATGTCACCGCTCACCTCGGCGGTGTCGCGGGGCTGCGGCTTGGGCGGATCAGCGACGTCCCGGAAAATGACATCGCGTTCGGTCACGAGGCCGAGGCTATCGCCCGTCACTGGTGCGAGCGCCATGCCATCCCCTATCTCGGCAGGGCCGACATAGGCCATGATATTGCGAACAAGATCGTGCCGTTCGGGCTTGCGGGAGCGCCGAGCGGCCAATAGGGGCAACGCCGGTTCTCCCCCCGCACCTGCCGGTGGGGACGTGACGCGACAGGAGTGTGGGTATGAGGGCATTCGTTTTTCCCGGTCAGGGCAGCCAGAAGGTCGGCATGGGAGCGGACCTTGCCGAAGCCAGCTCCGCGGCCCGAGAGGTGTTTCAGGAGGTGGATGACGCGCTCGGTCAGAACCTCTTCGCGATCATGCGCGACGGACCCGAAGAGGTGCTGACCCTTACCGAAAACGCTCAGCCAGCGATCATGGCCAACGCCATCGCCGTGCTGCGAGTGCTTGAGAGGGAAGGCGGCATCTCGCTGGCCGACAAGGCGGACTTCGTGGCAGGGCACAGCCTTGGCGAATACACTGCCCTGTGCGCGGCGGGGGCCTTCAGCCTTGCCGATACCGCCCGGCTGCTCAAGCTGCGCGGACAGGCGATGCAGGCGGCGGTGCCGGTCGGCGTCGGGGCGATGTGCGCGTTGCTGGGAGCCGATATCGACAAGGCCCAGGCACTTGCCGACGCGGCCGCCGAGGGTGAGGTTTGCACCGTCGCCAACGATAACGATCCGGGCCAGGTTGTCCTGTCAGGCCACAAGGGCGCGATCGACCGGGCGATCGGCCTGGTCAAGGACTTCGGGATCAAGCGCGGTGTCCTGCTCGCTGTTTCGGCCCCGTTCCACTGCCCGCTGATGCAGCCAGCCGCCGATGCCATGGCCGAGGCTTTGGGCAAGACCCCGCCCGGAGCGCTGAGGGTGCCGCTCTACGCCAACGTCACCGCCGCGATGGTCAGCGACCCCGGCGAGGTGCGCCGCCTGCTGGTCGAGCAGATCTGCGGTCGCGTCCGCTGGCGCGAAAGCGTGATTGCGATGAAGGACGCCGGGGTTGATGGTTTCGTCGAACTGGGCGGCAAGGTGCTGGGGCCAATGATCGGGCGGACCGTAAACGACATGAACGTGGCAAGCGTGGTCGGCCTGGCCGATATCGAAGCCATCGCGAAGGAGCTGTAAGTCATGGAAAACCGCATGTTCGATCTTACCGGCATGACAGCCCTCGTCACTGGCGCGGCGGGGGGGATCGGCTCTGCGATCAGCCATGCCCTTGCACGCCAGGGCGCGCGGCTGGCATTGTCGGGGACCAACCCGGGCAAACTGCGCTCTTTTCGCGAGGAGTTGAACGACACCTACGGTCACGATCACATCGAGATTACCTGCGATCTGTCCAATGCCGAGCAGGTGGAGCATCTCGTCCCCGCCACGGTCGATACGTTGGGCAAGATCGACATTCTGGTCAACAACGCGGGGATCACTCGCGATAACCTCGCCATGCGGATGAAGGACGAGGAGTGGGACGCGGTAATCCGCGTCAATCTCGAAGCGGCATTCCGCCTGATGCGTGCCGCCTGCAAGCCGATGATGAAGGCGCGGCACGGCCGGATCATCACGATCACCAGCGTCGTCGGGGCGACGGGCAATCCCGGACAGGTCAACTACGCTGCCGCCAAGGCTGGCCTTGTCGGCATGTCCAAATCGCTTGGCCAGGAAGTGGCGAGCCGCGGAATCACCGTCAACTGTGTCGCTCCTGGCTTCATCCGCACGGCGATGACCGACGTTCTGCCCGACGGCCAGAAGGAGGCGCTCAACGCGCGCATCCCGATGGGCAGAATGGGCGAGGGCGAGGACATCGGCGCCGCCGTGGCCTACCTTGCCAGCAACGAGGCCGGATATGTCACCGGACAGACGCTGCACGTAAATGGCGGGATGGCGATGATTTCTTAGGTGGGGCGGGCTGGCGGATCGCCTATGGTCAGCGGAAAGACTGCCGAGGGGTGGTATTTTGCTCGCCTGCTCAGCCCGAGCTTGTCGAAGGCCGCGCGCCAACTTCGCCTGCCAACCTCCGAATTTATCCCCAGTTTCGCCCGATTACCGTACCTTCGGCCTTGCCCGCTTGCCCTCCGGCGCTAAGACAGGCAGTCCGAAATGACGGCGCGCGGCCGAGTCCGGTCCTGTGCGCCCCAGGGGACACGATACGACCATGAAGGCCACCATCGAACGCGCGACGCTGTTGAAGTGCCTGTCGCACGTCCAGTCCGTCGTTGAACGGCGCAACACCATCCCGATCCTCTCGAACGTCCTGATCGAGGCTTCGGGCGATGGCACCGTCAAGATCATGGCGACTGACCTTGACCTTCAGGTGGTCGAAAGCCTTGGCGCGGTGTCGGTCGAAGGGCCGGGCGCGATCACTGTGTCGGCGCACCTCCTGTTCGACATCGCGCGCAAGCTGCCCGATGGTAGCCAGGTCAGTCTCGAAACTTCCGAAAACCGGATGACGGTTAAGGCCGGGCGCAGCCGCTTCTCGCTGCCCACGCTGCCTCGTGACGATTTCCCGATGATTGTCGAAGGCGATCTGCCGACCAGCTTCGAACTCGCCGCCGCGACGCTCGCCCAGTTGATCGATCGCACCCGCTTCGCGATCAGCACCGAGGAAACGCGGTATTATCTCAACGGCATTTTCATTCACGTCACCGACGAGGAGTTGAAGGCTGCTGCAACAGACGGCCACCGCCTTGCGCGCTTCACCATCGCGCGGCCCGATGGGGCACAGGGAATGCCTGACGTGATCGTGCCGCGCAAATGCGTTGCCGAACTGCGCAAGCTGCTGGAAGAGGCGCTCGATTCGAACGTGCTGATCGATCTCTCGGCCAGCAAGGTGCGCTTCACCCTCGG
>JAGWUU010000172.1 GCA_028868335.1 Sphingomonadales bacterium
ACATCGGGCCGGTCAAGATCGGCGTCGGTCAGTTCATAGCCCTTGGGCGCGAACCAGTTGGGACGTTCCCAGCCGAACACGGAACCGAATACCGCACCCAGATCCTTCATCCGTGAATAGCACGGGGTCTGGCGCAGCGGGCGCCCGGCCTCGCGCTCCTCGTCGGGATAGTGAATGCTGAAGACCTTGGCGTAGGCTTCCTCGTTCTTGCGGACCAGGTAGCCTTCCCCGGCATAGTCGCCGAAACGGCGCGGATCGACGCCCATCATGTCGATCGTCGGCTCGCCCTCTACGATCCAGTGCGCGAGTTGCCATCCCGCCCCGCCCGCGGCGGTGATGCCGAAGCTGTGCCCTTCGTTGAGCCACAGATTCTTGCGGTCCCAGGCCGGACCGACGATCGGCGAACCGTCAGGAGTATAGGCGATCGCGCCGTTGTACACCTTCTTCACCCCGACTTCACCGAACGCGGGAACCCGGGTGATCGCGGTTTCTATATAGGGCATCAGGCGTTCTAGATCGTCTGGAAACAACTCGTACTCGCTGTTCCATGCTGGACCGTCGACGTAGCAGGCGGGCGCTCCGATTTCATAAGGGCCGAGCAGCAGTCCACCCGCCTCCTCGCGCATGTACCATGAGGAATCGCTTTCGCGCAGCACGCCCATTTCGGGCAGACCCTTGGCGCGGCGCTCCATGATCGCGGGGTGCTGATCGGTGACGATGTACTGGTGCTCGACCGGGATCACCGGAATGTCCAGCCCGACCATCCGTCCGGTCTGACGGGCGAAGCTGCCGGTAGCCGAAACCACATGTTCGCAGGTGATGTCTCCCTGATCGGTGGACACGACCCATTCGCCATTGGGCTTCTGGGTAATTCCCGTGACGGTGGTGTTGCGCTGGATCCGGGCGCCGCGCTGGCGCGCGCCCTTGGCAAGAGCCTGGGTAAGATCGGCGGGCTGGATATAGCCGTCTGCCTTGTGCTGGATCGCGGCGATGATGCCGTCGGTGTTGCACAGGGGCCAGATTTCCTTGAGCTGATCGGGCGTGAGGAAGTTGACATCGACCCCGATCGTCTCGGCGACCCCGGCATAGTACTTGTACTCGTCCAGACGGTCTGCCGTGCGGGCAAGGCGAATGTTGCTCACCCGCGAGAAGCCGACGTTGAGTTCCGTCTCCGCCTCAAGGCTGGGATAGAGATCGACCGAATACTGGTGGAGCTTGCCGACCGAGTACGACAGGTTGAACAGCGGCAACAGCCCGGCCGCGTGCCAGGTCGAACCCGAGGTCAGTTCCTTGCGCTCCAGCAGGACGCAGTCCGACCAACCCAACTTGGCGAGATGATAGAGCGTGCTGACACCCACCACGCCGCCGCCAATAACAACTACTCGTGCCGTCGAAGTCATCGCCCATGCCTGTCCGATTGGATTGAGCGCCCTCTATGTCAGCCAATCCGGCCCGACCACAACCGCGAAGCACGCGGCAGGGCCATTCATCGCAGTTTCTTATGGTTTGGATAAGTCGGCCCCCGTTCCGCAATCAGCGCCCCTCCAGCAGACGATCAAACATCCTAATGCCCTGCGCCTGCGATGGACTTGCGCGCAAACGCGCCCTAATTGGGCAGGCCGCTCACTGGTGCAATTCTGGATCAATCCCTTGGCCGCAAACGAAACTTCACTTCTCGACGCACTCGACGCCGCCTCGATCGCGTGGTCCCTCCACGAGCATGAGGCGGTGTTCACCGTCGAGGCCAGCAACCGGATCCACGCCGAGATTGCCGGGGCCCACACCAAGAACCTGTTCCTCAAGGACGCCGGGGGCACCTTCTGGGTCGTCACCGCGCCGCACGATGCGGCGATAGACCTCAAGGCGCTGCCCCAGGCGATCGGCTCGAAGAAGGTCAGCTTCGGCAAGGCCGACGACATGGAACGACTGCTGGGCGTGCAGCCTGGATCGGTGACGCCGCTCGCCGCGCTCAACGATGCCGATGCGGTTGTCCGGTTCGTTATCGACGAACGCCTCGCCAGCGCCGATGCAGTGAACGTCCACCCGTTGCGCAACACCGCCACGATGGGACTTGCGGGCACGGACCTCATCGCCTTCATCGAGCGGACCGGCCACGAGCCGATCATCGCCAGGCTGCCGGCCCCGCAATGAGCATCAGCCTATTCGAACTGTTCAAGATCGGCATCGGTCCGTCCAGCTCGCACACCGTCGGGCCGATGATCGCGGCGCGGCGGTTCGGCAAATGGCTGGAGGCCAGCGGTCTGATCGCGGCCACGGACCGGGTCCGGGTGGACCTCTACGGTTCGCTCGCGTTGACCGGCGGCGGCCACGCGACCGACACCGCGATTATGCTGGGTCTGTGCGGCGAGGACCCCGCCACGGTCGATCCCGAAGCGATCCCGGCGATCCGCGACCGCGTGATCGAAACGAAGATGGTCCGCATCGGCGGCCAGCACCCGGCCCATTTCGCCCCAGCGGACGATCTTGTCTGGCACCAGCGCGAGCGCCTGCCGTTCCATTCCAACGCGATGACCTTCACCGCGCTTGACGCTACCGGCGGTGTGCTGGGCAAGCGGCTCTACTACTCGATCGGCGGCGGGTTCGTACTCGACGAGGACGAAGCGGCGAGCAACAGTGGCTCCGGCGATGCGCAGGGTGCGATCCCGTTCGATTTCGGCTCCGGCGCCGAACTGCTCGCCATGGGCGAAAGCGCCGGACTGACCTTCGCCGAGATGATGCTGGCCAATGAATGCGTTCACCAGCCGCGCGAGCGCGTGCTGGAGGGCATCGACGCGATTGCCGAGGCAATGTTCGCCTCGATCGATCGCGGATGCCGCATCGAGGGAATCCTTCCCGGCGGGCTTCGGGTCAAACGGCGCGCCCCGGCACTGGCGCTTGACCTGGCGTCGCGGCACGGTTCGAACCTTGGCGATCCGCTGGTTGTGCTCGATTGGGTCAACCTCTGGGCCATGGCCGTCAACGAGGAGAACGCCGCGATCGGCCGGGTCGTCACGGCCCCGACCAACGGCGCGGCTGGCATCATCCCGGCGGTGCTGCGCTTTCATGACCGTTGCTACCGGGGAACCGCGGAAACCCGCCGCACCTTCCTGCTGACGGCGACGGCGATCGGGGCGCTCTACAAGAAGAACGCCTCGATCTCGGGCGCCGAGGTCGGCTGCCAGGGTGAGGTTGGCGTCGCCTGTTCGATGGCGGCGGGCGGCCTCACCGCGGCACTCGGCGGCAGCAACGCGCAGATCGAGAACGCCGCCGAAATCGGCATGGAACACAATCTTGGCCTTACCTGCGACCCGGTCTCCGGGCTGGTCCAGATTCCCTGCATCGAGCGCAACGCCATGGGCGCGGTCAAGGCGATCGACGCTTCGCGACTGGCGATGATCGGTGACGGATCGCACATGGTCAGCCTCGACAAGGTGATCGAGACGATGCGCCAGACCGGGCTCGACATGCGCGACAAGTACAAGGAAACCTCGCTCGGCGGACTGGCGGTAAACGTGGTGGCCTGCTGACCACGGGCGATCAGTCCTTGCGGTGCGCCAGCTCCCGGTCATGCCGGGGCGAGCAGTCGAACGCCGCGCGATAGGCCCTGGCGAAGTGCGTCGCCGAGACGAACCCTGTCGCCACCGCGATCTGCATCATCGACAGACCGGTCTGGCGGACCAGTTGCCGCGCGCGCTGAAGGCGCAACTCACGGTAATACGCCGCCGGCGTCAGGGCGAGTTCGGCGGCGAACAGCCGTTCGAGTTGCCGGACCGAGACGCCGGAGGCCGTGGCCAGATTGGACAGTGCCATCGGGCTCTCGAGGTTGCCTTCCATGAGCGCGATGGCGTCAAGCAGGTGAGGATTGCGCGCGCCGGTCCGCTCGGCCAGCGCCAGCCGTTGCGGATCGGCGGCCTTGCGTGCGGCATGGTGCAGCATCTGGTCTGCTACCTGCGCCGCCAGATCACGGCCGAAATCCTGCGCAATGAAACCCAGCATCAGGTCGAGCGGGGCGGTTCCGCCCGAACAGGTGAAGCGGGCGCCGTCGATCTCGTAGATGCTCTTGGTGACTTCGACCGCCGGATAGTTTTCGGCCAGCGTTTCCAGGTCCTCCCAGTGTCCGGTGCAGCGCCTGCCGTCGAGCAGCCCGGCATCGGCCAGGATGATGCTGCCCGAACAGACCGACCCGATCATCGCTCCCTGGCTGGACGCACGGCGCAATTGCGCGGCAAGATCCGCGTCAAGGTGATCGTAGGCGTTGATTCCGGCGCAGACCACCACGGCATCGGGCAGACCGATAAGCCGCAACATGCCATCGACCTGGACCGTCGCGCCGTTGCTGGCGCGGACCGGCGCGCCGTCCTTGCTCAGAGTGCTCCACTTGTAGAGCGCGGAACCGGCCATGCGGTTGGCCGCGCGCAGCGGCTCGATGGCCGCGGTGAATGGCATCATCGAGAATTCAGGGACAAGCAGGAAGGCGAAGCTGCGCGGCGATCTGGCGGCGCGATTGCCTTGCTTGCCGGTCACTTCGCACGCCCTTTTTTCATGTCGCGAATATATCCGAAAACGTCGGATTGAGAACATAAGACTCGGCGCTTCTGCCGCATTATGCGGCGACAGTTACAAGCGATCGACCACAATCAGAAGGTGAGGGTAATCATGTCCGACGGCGAAGACATCATCCTGCGCGATCTGAACGATGCCGACCTGGTCGAGCAGATGAAGGACGATCTCTACGACGGCCTTGCCAACGAGGTCCACGAAGCCACCCAGATCCTGCTCGATCGCGGATGGGACGCCAACGACGTGCTCTCCGACGCGCTGGTGGAAGGCATGAGGATCGTCGGCATCGACTTTCGCGACGGCATCCTCTTCGTACCCGAGGTTCTGCAATGCGCCGGGGCAATGAAATCGGGTATGGAATTGCTCCGCCCGATCCTTGCCAACAGCGAGAACAAGGCCAGCCTGGGCACCTACGTCATCGGCACGGTCAAGGGCGACATCCACGACATCGGCAAGAACCTGGTGGGCATGATGCTCGAAGGCGCCGGGTTCGAAGTGGTTGACCTGGGGATCAACAACCCGGTCGAGAACTACCTCGCCGCGATCGACAAGCACAACCCCTCGGTCCTCGGCATGTCGGCGCTGCTCACCACCACCATGCCCTACATGGGCGTGGTGATCGAGGAGCTGGACAAGCGCGGCATCCTCGCAAACCTGCCGGTGATGGTCGGCGGCGCCCCGCTCAACCAGGAATTCGCCGACGCGATCAACGCGACCAGCTATGGCCGCGATGCCGCGGTCAGCGCCGAGCTGGCTCGGGCGCTGGTCGGCAGGAACCGCTGAGGCCAACGGGGAGGCGAAGGCCATGCGGCAAGGCCGGTGCCTGGTACTGGCTTGCGGAGCGCTCGCGAAGGAGATCGTGGCGCTGAAGGCCCAGCTTGGCCTGAGCGACGAGGACGTTGCCCTGCAATGCCTGCCCGCCGAACTGCACAACCGCCCGCGCGAAATAGCGCCCCGCGTCGATGAAGTGCTGACCGCGCGGCGGCACGAGTTCGACCGGGTGCTGATCGGCTATGGCGAGTGCGGCACCGGCGGCGCGCTCGATGAAGTGCTGGCGCGCCACGATGCCCAGCGCCTGCCGCACGCCCATTGCTATGAATTCTTCGCCGGCACCACGCAGTTCGCGGAGATCGTGGAGGCGGAACTGGGCAGCTTCTTCCTTACCGACTACCTGGTCCGCAATTTCGAGCGGCTGGTGATCACCGGCCTGGGGCTCGACCGGTTTCCGCACCTGCGCGACAGCTATTTCGGCAATTACCGCGATCTCGTCTATCTCGCCCAGCTCGACGATGAAGCCCTTCAGAAGCAAGCTCGCGCCGCCGCCGAACGGCTGGGGCTGAACTATGTCTATCGCAAGGTCGGCTACGGCGATCTGGCTGCTGCCTTGGCGGAGATCGGCCATGTATAGCGTGCGCCTCTGGTCGGTACGTCATTCGCGGGGGCTGGAGCGAATCTACAACATCGCCAATCCGCTGGTGCTGAAACTGCTGCGCGCCACCACGCGCCTGTTCGGAACGCGGCTCGACCGGCCCATTGCCGCGATCGAGGCGGCGACCAAGGGCTTCCTGTTCGACTGCAAGATGTGCGGCGATTGCGCGCTCTCGAAAACCGGCATGTCGTGCCCGATGAATTGCCCCAAGACGATCCGCAACGGCCCCTGCGGCGGCGTGCGCGAGAACGGCATGTGCGAGGTGCGCCCCGAGATGCGCTGCGTCTGGGTTGCGGCATGGGACGGCGCCTCGCGGATGCGGGGCGGGGACGCGATCAAGGCCGTGAACTTCGCCGTCGATCACCGCGCCAAGGGTTCGTCGTCCTGGCTGAAGCTGGCCCGCGATGCCTGATCGCGTAACCGTCGAGGAAATGGGGCTCAACCCCGCCGATCCGCTGCCGCGGCGGCCCGGCCATGTCTCGCACGGACGGTTCGAGCGGGTTCTTCGCGCCGGGCATTTCGCGGTTTCGACCGAGATCGCCCCACCGGATTCGGCCGATCCCGATGAGGTCCTGCACCGGGCGGCTTCGTTCGACGGCTATGTCGATGCGATCAACGCCACCGACGGGTCGGGTGCGAATTGTCACATGTCGAGCCTGGGGGTCTGCGCCCTGCTTACGCGCGAGGGCTATTCGCCGATCATCCAGGTGAGTTGCCGCGACCGCAATCGGATAGCGATCCAGGGCGACCTGCTCGGCGCGGCGGCGCTGGGGGTCTGTTCGGTCCTGTGCCTGTCGGGCGATGATGTCAGCGTCGGCGATCATCCCGAAGCCAAGCCGGTGTTCGATCTGGATTCGATCTCTCTGCTCCAGACCGTGCGGACCCTGCGCGACGAATCGCACTTCCTCTCCGGGCGCAAGCTCGACCTGCCGCCGCGGCTGTTCCTCGGCGCCTCGATCAATCCCTT
>JAGWUU010000173.1 GCA_028868335.1 Sphingomonadales bacterium
CACTGTTTGAGATCGTGCGAGGCAAGGATCAACGCGCGGTTTTGCTCTGACAGCGCCACGACCATGATCCAGCGGGCAGTTGCCTCGTGCCAGAAAACGTTGGGATCGCGAAAGTCGGCAAGGCCGAGATCGAGTACGGGATTGCCGGGATATTTGGTCCAGGTCCGCCCATTGTCGGTGCTGGAGGCGATCGCCTGGCTCTGGTGGGGCGGTCCCTTTGCCGCGGACAACGTGTACAGCGCGACCAACGCGCCCTTGCCAAACCCGGCGGTGCCCGCCGTGTCGACCACGGCCGATCCTGAAAAGATCATGTTCTGATCGTCGTCTGCAAGCGCGACGGGAAGCTCTTGCCAGGTGCGCAGGTCGGTGCTTACCGCATGGCCCCAGCTCATGTGGCCCCAATCCTCGCCGTGGGGATTGTACTGGTAGAACATGTGCCATTCCCCGTGGGCATGAACCAGTCCGTTGGGGTCGCTCAGCCAATTGGCCGCGGCAGCATAGTGATAGTACGGACGCACGGGGGCGGTTCCTTGTCAGGTGATATTAACGCTGTCGCCATGGAATACCAGGCGAAAGCGAGGCGCGGGCGTGCCGCCGAATTGCTGCCGCAGCAGTTCGGGATGCTCTGCAAGGGCGCGTCCCTTCAGGCCCCAGTGATCAATGAAGCTCCACACCTCGCCTTCGCCGGTGACCCACCAGGAATAGGTCTGCGTCGGCTCCGCCGCAGGGTTTGCCGCGACCAGTCCATTGCCGTTGACCGGGCGATAGGGCCCGGTCAGTTGATCCGCGACCATGGCATAAAGTCCGTTCGGACCGCTCGGAACCCCGGGCGCAAATGTGCGGCGCTGGGTGGACCAGAAGAGATAATAGAGCCCATCCCGCACCAGCATGTGCGGCCGTTCCAGCTCGTTGTTCACCCCGATGGAATCGATCAGCGGGTCGGCGAGGTGCCAGGCGCCGTCTGTCCCGCAGCTGATTAGTCCGATCACGCCATTGAAGGCATCGTCGTCCCACCCGGCGCTTCCGGTGAACAACAGGTGGCTTTGGCCGGTGGCCGGATCGCGGAACCACGCCGGATCGCGGAATCCCTTGATCAATCCCGGCGTTCCCTCACCCTCGGCGGCGACGAAATAGCGATCGCCGTCCGGCCGGACGACCTCGCTGCTGTCCGACCACTCGCCCGGACCATCCTGGCCAAGGCGGCCGCGCACCGCGAACAGTCTCTGTTCGAAGCTATGCCCTTCGCCCCGCCGACCCGCAGCCGTGAAGAACAGCGTGACGTTGACCCCGTCGTCGTGGAGGACCGCACTTCCAGCCCATTCGCGCGAGCCGGGGCTCAACGCATCGGGCAGGCAATCACCGTGGTCGCGCCAGCCGTCCGGGCCAAGCGAAACGAGGCGAATTTTCGCGGCATGGTGGCGCTGGACCGGGTCGGGAAAGCAAGGCGCACTGAGAAAGAACCAGTATTGCCGTCCGTCGACTACTGCCGTGGAGCCGTCTTCGCGGGCGAGGGGCCAGCAATCCCACAAGTCGGTGCCGGACAGGATCGGGATCGCGTCGCGCCCGCCGATCAGCGGAATTTCTGCTCCATCGATGTCCGCGTCCGGTCGCCAGGGTGTGCAGGAAACGGGAGAATGCGTAGTAGTCTTCACGTCCGGATTGCTCATTGTCTTGCCCCGGGCCCGTCGCGAGCCCCTGTTAGTTCGATCGTTACCGCGAGGGGCGCTCCGCCCGGCGGAGTGTACTGCGCTTCGACCGCCGCGCGGACCCGGCCGATTTCTGCCACCGGCAGTACTGCGACGACCGCGCCGCCGAATCCGCCTCCGGTCATGCGTGCGCCGCCTTCGGTTCCGATCGTGTCGTTGAGAATACTCACCAATGCATCGACCCGCGCCTCGCTGACTTCGAACAGGTCGCGCAGCGATGCGTGGCTGTCGCGCAGCAGCGTGCCCAGCGTGCGAAGATCGCCTGCGTCGATCGCGGCCACTGCTGCTTCAACCCGTTTGATTTCATCGACCACATGCCGCGCCCGGCGTCGCACGACGGGATCGAGGCCGGCGCTCGCCACCATGTCGTTGTCGGCGTCGCGCAGCGAGGTGACGCCGAGGGTCCGTGCCGCGATTTCGCAGTCGGCGCGGCGCGCGTTGTAGTGGCCGTCGACCAGGCCGCGCACCACGCCCGATTGGACGATCATCACCGCCCAATCATCGGGCAGGGCAACATGGCTCATGGCAAGGGAACGACAATCGAGCACAAGCGCATGGCCGGGCTTTCCCGCAGCCACCGCCATCTGGTCCATGATCCCGCAGTGCACCCCGGCCCAATGATGCTCCGCTTGCTGGGCGACGAGTGCCAGATCGCGATCCGATACCTCAAGGTCCGACGCCGCCGCGAGCGCCCGACCGATCGCGACGCAGAGCGATGCGGAGGACGACAGCCCGGAACCGCGCGGGATCGAACCGGCGATGGACAGCCTGGCACCGGCTTGCAGCGGATGCGTGGTCGCCAGGCCAGATGCCATCCCGCGCAGATAGGATCGCCAGTCTGCCGGACTGTGCGGCGAAACGGAGCCCATGACAAAGCTGTCGCGCGCGCCGTCGAAATCGAGCGCCACAGCCTCGATCCCGACGGTGTTACCACGACCCCAGGCAACGGCCGTCCCGGCGGCGATCGGCATCGGCAGGACCAGCCCGTCGTTGTAATCGACATGTTCGCCGATCAGGTTGACCCGGCCCGGCGCGAAGACCACGCCTTCGGGCGGCACTCCGTAGGTTTCGACAAACCCCTGACGCGCGCGTTCGATCGGCGTCATGCGTCGATCTCCACCGCCCGCAACCGTTCCGCGGCGGCTTCGGGGGTAAGGTCGCGTTGGGTTTCCGCAAGCAGTTCGAAACCGACCATGTGTTTGCGAACCGTGGCGGACCGCAGCAGCGGCGGCAGGAAATGCGCGTGCAGCCGCCAGTGGCCGGTATCGTCCGCCAACCCGTGCGGTGCGCCGTGCCACCCCATCGAATAGGGGAAATCGCAGGAGAACAACCCGTCATACCGACGCAGCAACCGCCCGAGAATCGCGGCCAGCGCGGACCGTGCCTCCGGGGAAAGCTGCTCAAGCCGGGCCACCGGATCGCGCGCGATCAAGAGGGTTTCGAATGGCCAGGCCGCCCAATGCGGCACCACGGCCAGCCAATGGTCGTTCGCCTCGACGACCCGGCTGTCTTCGGCGAGTTCCGCGGCGGCAACCGCATCGAGGAGAACGGAGCCGCGCTGGTTCAGGAACTCACGCTGGCGGGCGTCCTCGGTCGCGACCGTTTGCGGAATGAAATCACTGGCCCAGACCTGGCCGTGGGGATGCGGGCTGGACGCGCCCATCATCGCGCCTTTGTTCTCGAATATCTGGACATGCGCCCACTTCGCGCCAAGCTCCGCCGATTGGGCGCACCAACACGCAATCACGCGCTCAAGGCTGTCGGGGTCGAGCCGGGCAAGCGTGGCGCCGTGATCGGGAGCAAAGCAGATGACCCGCGCTTCGCCCCGCGCGGGCGCACTCTCGAAAGGGAAGGGCTCCTGAACGGACGCGCCTTGATCGAGCAGGGCGGCAAAGTCGTTGGCGAAGATGAACGTGTCGCGATAGTCCGGGTTCGCCTCGCCGGTAGCGCGCACGTTGCCGGGGCAAAGATGGCAGGCCGGGTCGTGTGAGGGTGCCCGAAGGGCTGCCGCCGGGGCGGCCTCGCCCTGCCATGGGCGCTTTGCCCGATGGGGAGAAACCAGCAGCCATTCCCCTGTCAGCAGGTTTCGACGGCGGTGCGGCAGATCGGCCCGGCTCATGCTGACTTCCCGTGAAACACCGCGACGCTTTCGGCCTTGAGCGGAGGCATGGGCAGACCAGCATGGGCGAGCCACGATCCGGTAAACCGATGTGGTGCGCCGCGCATTGCCTGGTGCAGCAGCGTTCCGGCGGCAGCATGCCCGCCTTCACCGCCGCCGATCCGCAGGAGCTGAAGATCGACTGACGCCCGCTCCGTCAGAAACGGCAGGCGCAACGGCTGTGGGCGGCGATCGAGCGGCGGCGGCGTGCGGATGGCGAACAATAGGAACTCGTCCCGGCTTCCAGCCGCCTGCCAGACGATCCCGTCGGCGCCTTTGCCAAGCCACGTCTGCCCGCCATGCAGCAGGTGCCGCCATGTCTTGTGGAAGGCGATCCAGTCTGCAAGCTCGGCCCTGTCGTGATCGCTCAACTTGCGAGGGTCCAACTCGACGCCGAAATGGCCGGGCATGGCAACGGCGGCGCGAAAGCCCAGCGCCTGCGTGCGTCCCGTGGCATGAGCCGGGCTTGCCCCGACGTGCGAGCCCATCATCTCTGGCGGCAGGAAGGTCAGGAAGCCGCGCTGCATGGTCACGCGGCTGACCGCGTCGATGTTGTCGCTGGTCCAGAAGCGATGGACATGGGCGGCAAGGCCGGCATCGGACCGCCCGCCGCCGCCCGCGCAGCCTTCTATTTCCACGCCGGGATGCGCGGTGCGTAACCTGGCCAGCAAGTCATAGGTGCCCCTTGTCTGGGCCGCGCCGCCCGCCGGGGCAAGATCGCGGTTGTGGTCCCACTTGAGGTAGGAAATCGGCACATCGCGCAGCAATGCGTCCAGTGCATCGAAGAGATAGTCGCGCACATCCGCGCGGCGCATGTCCAGCACGAGCTGGTTGCGCGCGGTGAGGCGCTCACGGCCCGAATGGGACAAGGCCCAGTCCAGATGGGCGCGGTATAGATCGCTGTCCGAATTGATCATTTCCGGTTCGACCCACAGGCCGAATTCCATGCCCAGCGCGCGCACCCGGTCCGCCAGCGGTTTGAGGCCATGGGGGTACTTGGCCGGATCGCAGGTCCAGTCGCCCAAGCCCGCGGTGTCGTCGTTGCGGCCTCTGAACCATCCATCGTCGAGCACGAAGCGTTCGATCCCGATGGCCGCAGCGGCTTCGGCAAGATCGCCGATGCGCGCCTCATCGTGATCGAAATAGCAGGCTTCCCAACTGTTGAGATGGACCGGGCGCGGCCGCATCGCGCCGCCCGGCCACGCGATGCGGGTGCGTATCGCGTCGTGATGCTGCGCCATCGTCCCGTTGGTTCCGTTGGTCGAAATCGCGAGAATGGCTTGCGGCGCGCAGTAGTTTTGGCCCGGCGGCAGCACGGCCTCGCCCGACGCCAGCACTGCGTTTGCGGAAAGGAGCCAGAACCCCTCATCGTCGCGCTCGACCGCAATGCGGCTGTCCCCTGACCAGGCGAGCTGGAGTGCTTGGACCAGCCCGGAGTCGTGCGTCGCGCCATCGCAGCAGACCACCACGCCGGGCGGACCGCCGTGGCCTGACAGGCCGCGTCGTCCTTCGCGGAGCCAGCCGTGCTCGGGCATGGCTTCGCTGCATTCGACCAGTTCGGCGTTGTGGCGCCCACGCCACGACAGCAGGCGGTCCGCTGAATCAGGCAGGGGCGCCTGAATGCTCGCCAGATGATCCACGGTGACTGGCTCATGCCCGGTGTTGGTCAGGCAGGCATCGAACAGGAACGCTCCGCCCGGCGTCAGCGTGATCCGCTGCTCGAGCGCCAGTCCCTCCAGCTCGTCCACCAGATGGATCAGGATGGTGTTCTGCTCGTTCGTGACTTCGGCCTTGGTGAACACCGGCACAAGCGGGCGTTCGCCGCGACGGAGCCGCATGACCTCGGGGCCGAACCAGCCCAACCCGGCTGGCGGCGCGGTCGACAAGGGAACGTCGGAATCCAGCGAGAACGATGCCGCCGCTCGTTCCATCTCGAGCGGCGAGAGGAGTCCTGGCTCAAGTCGCGCGCCCAGGTGGCGCCAGACCGGCGCTCCTTCAGGGCGAAGTTCAAGCACCAGGCTTGATTCGGCGCTATGCAGGCAGGCGAGCTTCGTGGGCATGGGTCAGGCCTGGGCCTCGCGCAGCGCCGCGACCCGCCCCTCGCGCACCCACAGCACGGAAAGCGCGGCAAGAACCATGCACAGGCCCGAGACACTGAGTACGTTGCGCGGATCGTGGCCAAGGACATGGTCGTAAACGCCAAGTCCCAGCTTGGCGAAGCCGAGATTCAACTCGCCCATCACGAAAGCGAACAGCAGCATCGGAATGACGATCATCATGTTGAAGATGCCCATGTACACTCCGGTCCGCTGCGGCGGGATCGAATTGGACAGGATCACATAGGGATTGCCCATGATCGAACCCCAGGCCAGGCCGGTGCCGATCGCCGGCACGAACAACAGCGCCTTGGAGTCGACGTGGGGAAGGGCAAGCATCGCCGCGCCTCCAGCCATCAGGCAGAGCGCGTGAAGCGGCCCCGCGCCAAGACGCTTGGCCAGCGGGACCATGGCAAAGGCGCCAACGAAGGCAACGGCATTGTAGAATGCGGCCATCTCGCCATTGGCCAGAACCGCGCTGTGGAACGCGGATGAGGTGGGGTTTGACGTGTGATAGACGCTGCGCCCGATCGTATAGATGATATAGCTCCAGTACCCCGACATGGCGAACCACTGGAACAGGCTCATCAGCCCGAGCTTGCGCATCGCCACCGGCATTTCGCGAATTGCGCTGCCGATTTCCGACAGGGTCGCGCCGAAACCCGTGGGCATCGATTCGATATGGGCGCGCTCGTCGTCGGTGAGCGGGAGTTCGGGGACGCGGATCACCGACCACAGGATCGTCGCGAAGGACAGGAGCGCGCCCGCCCAGAATACCGCCCTGGCGGTATAGGGAATGTTGTGCTCGTCCACCCAGTCCTGGTTCATCCCCAGCCCCACCAGAACCGATGGGGTGAGGAAGGCCAGGCACTGCGCAAGGCCGGTGAAGGCGCTCTGCGTCAGGAATCCGGCCTGGCGCTGGTCGGGATTGAGGCGGTCGGAGACATAGGCGCGATAGGGCTCCATCGTGATGTTGTTGCC
>JAGWUU010000174.1 GCA_028868335.1 Sphingomonadales bacterium
CCCAATTCGGGAGAGATTTCCGCCAAAGCTGCTCACCTGTCAACGCAAAACGTAGATCATTGATACAAAAATCACGTTTTGCGTAATTTACTTGATGATGCTGGTGGTCCGGTAATCGTGCTTGAACAGCTTGTGCGTCAATTCATAGTGAATGCGCGCGATGCCGGGGATCTTGTCGATCCGGTTATGCAGGTAGTCGACGAGCTGACTGGCATCGTTGACCCAGGTTATCGCCATGATGTCTGCCCGCCCGATCAGTGAGGCGACATAGGTGATCTGCGGTTCGGCGACGAGCGCATCGAGGATCGGCTGGATCGGGAATGTCGCATCCACCTCGATCCAAAGGTAGGCCACCAGCGGGTCATCCATGTGATCGTAGTTGGTGATCGCCACGACCTGGATCGCGTTCTCGTCAGTGAGGCGCTTGAGTCGCATGCGGATCGTGCCTTCGGTGACGCCCAGTTCGCGCGCGATCTCGCGGTTGGAAACGCGCGCGTCGATCGATAGCCGGTCGAGAATGCGACGATCGAGATCATTGAGTTCAATCGGCTTCATCGAAGCGCCCCCACGGCTGCACGTATTTGTGGATCTTCATGGCCAGTGCGGATTCGAGAGAGACGACCCCATCCACTGCGGGGATGACCTTGGTTAGTTGATGGTTGAGTTCGTCCATCGAGCGCGCAATGATCTGGATTTCGAGATCGTTACGGCCGATCACCGAAAGGATCGAAATGACTTCGGCAACCTCGAGCAGGTCGTTGCAGACATCTTCGATGGCGCGCCCTCTGATCTTGACCCCGACCAGCGCGGTAAAGGGATAGCCGACCGAACCGAGATCGAGCCTGGCGACCACCCGCATCGTGCCCGATTGTTCGAGCCGCCGGATCCGTGCGCGCACCGTCGCTTCGTTGAGGCCCACGCGCTGGGCAAGATCGCGCACCGCCATGCGGCCATCTTCTCGCAGGCAGGCGATAATGGCTTCGTCAGATTCGTCGAGCCGTGGTCTGGAAATGGCGGGAACTCCCTTGTTGGATCAAGCGCTAGGCGATGCGATCGGTTGAATCAATCCGCGCCCAAACGAACGTCCGCACCTGCTTTCCGGATCGGGCCAGGATCAAGGGATTGCCGGGAGCGGTTGATGGGGCGCTTGCTTCACATTCAGCCGGTGATCTGGCCGCCATCTATTACCAGCGTGGTGCCGGTGACGAACCTTGCCTCGTCGCTGGCGAGATAGGCTATCGCGGCGGCGATTTCTTCTGGGGTGCAGGCCTGCCGGTCGGTCAGCTTGGGCATGTTGCGTCCGGCTGCCTCGGCGAAGATCGCCGGATCGACGCCGCCGCCAGCCGCGCTCTTTTCGTGCATTGGCGTGTCGACGCCGCCCGGCGCGACCGCATTGATCCGCACCCCGAAGCGCGCATATTCGAGCGAGGCCGCTTGCGTGACCGCGATGATTCCGGCCTTGCTCACCCCATAAGCGGCGGTGCCATAGACAGGGTGCAGTCCCCCCGCAGAGGCGACGCTGACCACGTTGCCCTTGCTTTCCTTCAGGTGCGGGATCGCCGCCTGGATCAGGTAGAACGGGCCTGACAGGTTGATGTCCAGAGTGCGCTGCCAGGTTTCAGGCGTGGTTTCCTCGAACCGCCCCCAGGCCATGATCCCGGCGACGTTGAGCAGCACGTCGATGCCGCCAAGCGCGTCCACGGCGTCGGCCGCCAGGCGCGCCGCGGCCGCAGGATCGCGCGCGTCATAGGCGAAGGCAGCGCCGTCCAGCGTCGCGGCGACAGCCTGCGCTCCCGCCAGATCGACATCGCCGATTGCGATGCGCGCGCCTTCGGCGGCGAACCGCTCGGCGCAGGCGCGACCGATGCCGGATGCGCCGCCAGTCAGCAGCACGCGCTTGGCGGTGAAACGGGACGTCATGGGATGTCAGGTCCTTTCGACAAGGTCGGCGCGCCCGCGCAGGGCGACAATCGCCGCAGCCAGCAGCAACACGCTGCCGAAGATCACGAAGGCACCGCTCGTCCCGCCGACACGGCGCAGTCCGTCAAAGACGAGCGGGTTGAGGAATTGTCCGGCGTTGAGCGCGCTGACGATCACCCCCATCGCCAGCGCGTGAACGAAGGGCGCCGCCTTGCGGAACACGATCGAGGCGGTTGCGGGTTCGGACATGCCCGCGCCGATGCCAACTAGGCAACAGCCGAGAAATATCTGCCAGGTCTGCGCGGCTAGGCCGATTAGCAGGATGCCAAGGCCCATCGACGCGGCATCTATGGCCAGAAAGCCGTGCAGCCCGATCCGGTTGCGCAGCGGGCCGAATGCCCAGGCGGTGAGCATCGCTACCAGCGAGGTCGCGGCGATTACCGTGCCGATTGTCTGGGCGCTGCCGATGCCCCGGCTCGACAACAGGAAGCCGACCTGGATCGCCGGCGTGAACATGCCAAGCGTCAGCAGGATCAGCAGGCCGAAATAGGGCCAGACGCGCAGCAGCTCGCGCACCGGGCCGCGTTCACCCGGCAGGTGTCGCGCGGGTCGGGCGTTGCGGATCACGGCATGGGCCAGTGCGAAGGTGGGTATGCCCAGCAGATAGAGCGAGAACGGCGCCTGCCAGCCGCCCCAGTCGACCAGGCTTCCGCCTCCCACCAGCGCCAGCGCCGCCAGCAGCGAGGACAGCGCGGTGGCCCAGCCCAGCACCTGTTCGCGGCGGTGCCCGGAAAAATGGTCGCCGATCAGGCCAAGGCTGGCAGTCAGCACGCCGCCACCGGCCACGCCGAGCAGCAGGCGCAGCGCGATCAGCGCCTCGCGTCCGGAAATCAGCAGCACGCCCGCGCCGCCGATCACGTAAAGTACCAACGAGACGAGCAGCACCGCGCGCTGGCCAACCCGCCCGGCGATGATCCCGGCAAGCGGCGCGGCGATGATCAGCATCGCGGCGGGCAGGGTCATCACGATCTGCGAGAACAGCTCGTTCGTCGCGCTCGTTCCGAAATGCGCGGCCATTGCGACCAGCGCTGGCGCTGCCGCCATCGGTATAAGTGCAACCAGCGCCGGCCCCGCCACGCAGACCGCGGCGACCAGCGCTCCGGCGTCGCGGTCTGCCTGATCGGTCATCGCCTCAGATCGCCTGGGTGGCGAGCGCTGCGTCGCGCATCGCACCCTCGATGTAGCCGATGCCGCTGCAATCACCGATCGCGTGAACTATCAGGCCAGCGTCCCTCATCGCCTCGGCCAGCGTCTCGTCCCCGGTGGCGCCCTTGGCCACGATCACCGTATCGGCGTGCAGGGTGCGCTGCTGCCCGTGGGCATTGCGATAGGTCACGGTCCTGTCGCCGATCCGGAAGTCGCTCGCCTCGGTCAGCAGCGCGACGCCGAGTTCGTGGCAATCGTCGACCGCGCGGAAGCGCCGCACCAGCGGGATGCCCTTGCCCACGCGCGAGGATTCCTCCAGCACTGTGACCTTGCGGCCGCGTTCGGCGAGGAATTCGGCAAGTTCGAGGCCGACCAGTTCTCCGCCGATGATCACCACCTGCTTGCCCAGCGGCATCCACGCCTTCGAACCGAGCCGCAGCATGGCGCTGCGCCCGGTCACGCCGGTAAAGCGGCCAACCTTCATGGCGAGGCGCGTCGCCGCGCTGGTCTTGCCCGCCAAGCTGTCCAAGTTCTGACCGAGCACGAGGTTGCGCATGTCGTCACCCGAAAAGACGAAATCGCGCTCGCTGCCGGGGATCGGCGGCATGGCACGGCGGCCGCCGGTAGCGACGATCACCTCGTCGACGCCGAGCGAGCGGGCTAGCTCGGGCGTAGCGCGCGTGTTCAGCCGCACATCGATCGGCCGGGCCGCCACCTCGCGCCGCAACCAGTCGACGATACGCTGGTTGGGCGCATAAGCGACCGAGGCAAATTGCGCGGTTCCGCCCAGGCGGTTCGTTGCTTCACACAGGATGACCTTGTGTCCGTTGTCGGCAAGGCTGCGCGCGGCCGACATGCCGCCGGGGCCGCCGCCCGCCACCAGGACCACCTTGCGGTGGTCGGGCTGCTGTGGCTGGCGTTCGGTCTCGAAGCCGGTCAGCGGGTTGACCGCACACATGATGTGGCTCGAATTGAAGATCGCGCTGATGCACGTGTAGCAATAGACGCAGGGGCGGACATCTTGCGGCCTGCCCGCCGCCAGCTTGTTGGGCAGGTGCGGATCGGCCAGAAGCTTGCGTCCCATGGTCACGAAATCAAGCTTGCCCTCGGCGATGAAGCGGTCGGCATCCTCGGGCTCGATCCGGCCGGGGCAAATCACCGGAATGGAAACCGCCGCCTTGATCGCCGCCGCATTGGCGACGAAGCCGTTGCGGATGTGGGTGGCGTGGCCGGTGGAATAGGTCGCGCCATAGTTGCCGTCGCCGTGGGCGGAGACGTGGATCGCATCCAACCCGGCTTCTTCGGCCATTTTTGCCACAGCCACTGCATCGTCCAGGGTGATGCCATAGTCCATCAGGAATTCCTGGCTGTCGAAGCGCATCCACACCGGATAGTCAGGCCCAACCGCGGCGCGGACCGCGCGGATGGTCTTGATCAGCAGCCGCGCACGGTTCTCCACGGATCCGCCGAATTCGTCGCTGCGCTGGTTGTAGGCCGGTGAGAGGAAGGTAGAGAAGATGTAGCCGTGACCGGCGTGCAGTTCCACTGCGTCGATCCCCGCCACCTTGGCGCGCACCGCTGCGGCGGCAAAAAGATCGATGATGTGATCGACACCCGCGGCATCGAGCGGGTTGTAGCGGATCTCGCCCATCGTCGCATAGGGTTCGAAGAACTTCGCCTGTTCCTCAGGCAGCATCACCGCGACGAAATCGCCGCTGTCCTTGGCTGCCGGCGGCGGGTTGGGGCAGGCTACGGGGCGGCCGTCGAGCATGTCGGTCATGGCGACCAGGCCGCCGTGGTGAAGCTGCACGCACAGCTTGGCACCGTGCTCGTGTATCTCATCGGCCAGGCGCTTAAGTGCGGGTATGAAGCGGTCGTCGCTGATCGCCTCCTGCCGCCAGTTGCTCGCGCCTTCGGGAAAACCGACCGAGACAGAGCCCATCGTCACCAAGGCTGCGCCGCCCTTGGCGCGTTCGACGTAGTAGGCGCGCAACCGGTCGCCGATCGAACCGTCTTCCTCCGCCAGGTTCGAGCCCATCGGCGAAAAGAAGATCCGGTTGCGCAGTTCGAGCCGGTTGATTCGCCCCGGGCTCAGAAGATGCCGAAAAATGCGCTTGGTCATGACATGCTGGGCCTTCGCATCGGTACTCTCCCATAGCCTCTGGAGAAGCTTGTTGCAGTGGGGTCTAACGTGATTCTGACGCCTCCTCAATTGGAAATAGCACATCTGCTGGACAAAAATATACGCAAAACGTCGATATGATTGACATTAACAAGCAAATGCGTATTTCGGATTAGTGTCGGAATGATGCTGCGCGCCGGCTGTGGCGGCGCGGAAATCGGGAGAGTTGCCATGGCCGCGCCAAAGACCGCGCTGCTTGAAGACATGTTCCACAAGATGGCCGTTGCCCGCGCCATCGAGCGGGTGATGATGCGCCACACGCGCGACGAGCGCTTTTCCGGCTGGTGGCATCCGGGCGAAGGGCAGGAGGCGGCGCCGATCGGTGCGACCGCCGCACTCAGCCGCGAGGACTACCTGTGGTATCAAGGGCGCGGTTCGGCCTGGGCGATCGGCAAGGGCATGGACCCGCTGCCAATCCTGGGCGACCTTCTTGGCAAGATGGTGGGCGCCACCCGCGGCAAAGGCGGCGGGGTGCCGCACTGGGCCGACTATAGCCTTGGCATCATGGGTGAGGGGGCAACGCTGGGCTCGGTTTATCCGCTGGCGGCAGGGGCCGCACTTGCGTCGCAGATCCGCAACGACGGTCGCGTCAGCCTCGCCGATTTCGGCGATGGCACAGCTTCGCGCGGCACCTTCCATGAAAGCATGATGCACGCGGTCGCGTGGAAGCTTCCGCTGATCTATTTCTGCGAGAACAATGGTTTGTTGGTGGGGACGCGGACCGAGCAGGTGTCGGCTTCCAGCGACATCGCAATGCTCTCCCGCGGCTATGGCATTCCCGGCGTGACCGTGGACGGGCAGGACGCGATCGCCGTCTATGAAGCCACGCTCGAAGCCGTGGCGCGAGCGCGAGCGGGTGACGGCCCGACCCTGATCGAAGCCAAGGTCACGCGCAAGCACGGCCACTATGCCGGCGATCCGCAGCACTATCGCGATCCTGATTATCTCAAGGACTATCGCGATCCGCTTGACCTGCTGGCCGCACGCCTTTCCGGCAATGCAGCGGCAAGGATCATCGAACAGGCCGACGGCGAGGTGGCAGCGGCCTATGACGCGGCGATGGCTGCGCCCGAGCCCGACGTCTCGGTGATCGAGAGGGACCTCTACCATGTCGCATGAACTGATGGGCTACAACGCCGCGATGGGGCTTGGCCTCGTTGAGGAGATGCGCGTGGACGAGCGCATCTTTATCATGGGGCAGGGCGTGGTGACCGGCGGCTGGTTCGGCATGGAAAAGGGGCTGGTCGACGAATTTGGCGCCGGGCGCGTGCGTGATTGCGGAATTGCCGAAGCGTTCGAGGCCGGGCTGGCGGCGGGAGCGGCGATCGTCGGGATGAAGCCGGTGATCAACATGGGATTCGGTGATTTCGCGCTGATCGCCGGAGACGAGATTTATCACAAGCTGGCCAAGTGGCGATACATGCACGGCATCGACGTGCCGATGACCGCGGTGATCATCTTCCCGATCGGCGCGATGGGCGGCGCCGGGCCGGAGCATTCATCCTGCACCGAGGTACTGGGGATGCATTTTCCGGGACTGAAGGTGGTGGTCCCTTCGACGGCCGAAGATGCCAAGGGCCTGATGAAGGCGGCTCTGCGCGAACCCAATCCGGTGCTGTTCCAT
>JAGWUU010000175.1 GCA_028868335.1 Sphingomonadales bacterium
TTGAAACTGGCAAGCGCGGTCATTGCGTCCCTGTCTTTCCCTTAGCCGCTGTACACGGCTTGATATCCTTGGGCTCCGGGCGCGGTCCGACTGCTTCGAACTGCGCGTAATAGCCCCTCAATTCCGGTTTACGGACAAATTCGGCCAAGCGAAAGCCCACGGCGTTGAATTCGCAGAACAACAGCGCTGGCGGCAGGCCGTGCTGGTCCGTGGGGCGATCGACATCCACCACGATCACCTGTCCATGCGGGCGCAGGGCCGGGCGCATGTGCCACAGAAAGGCGTAAGGTTCGCTCACTTCATGGTACATGTGGACAAGGAAGATGCGATCAAAACTGTTGTCCGGCAGCTTCGGATCCTCCGGCGCGCCAACCTTGATCGACACGCTGTCGAGCCGCTCGCGCTCGACCCGCTGGCCAAGGCGCTGCATGGCCTCGGCGTCGATGTCCTGCGCCAACACGCGCCCCTTGGTGCCCACCCGCTCGGCAAGGCGCACCGTGTAATAGCCCTCGCCCGCGCCAATGTCCGCAACGGTGGTGCCTTCCTTGATCGAAGCAAGGTCCATCACGACCTTGGCCTCGCCAAGGTTGTCACGCTGGTCTTCGGTCGAAAATTCGTTGCGGCCCGGTTCCGAAACGGGGCGGTCGGCGCGGGGAAAGCCACGCGCTCCCTCGGCTCGTCCCGCCTCCGGATCGCTCCGGTTGCAGGCCGCAAGGGCCATCAGCAGGACGAGGCTGGCCGCGCGCCACCTCAATCGACGTCCTCCACCGCGACCTTTTCCCCGGTCACCCGCTGCGCCAATGCCGCAGCCATGAACGGATCGAGCGCACCGTCGAGCACATCGGACGGCGTGGGACTTGTCACGCCCGTGCGCAAATCCTTCACCATCTGGTACGGCTGCAGAACGTAGGACCGGATCTGGTAACCCCAGCCGATATCGCTCTTGGCGGCATGTTCGGCGCTTGCGGCTTCCTCGCGCCTGCGCATTTCCGCTTCATAGAGCCGCGCCTTGAGCATGCCCATGGCGATGTCGCGGTTCTTGTGCTGCGAACGATCGACCTGGCTGGCGACAACAATGCCCGATGGCCCGTGGGTGATACGCACCGCCGAGTCCGTCGTATTGACGTGCTGCCCACCCGCGCCAGACGCGCGGTAGGTATCGATCTTGAGATCGGCCGGATTGACGTCGATCTCGAAGCTGTCGTCGATCACGGGATAGACCCAGACCGAGCTGAAACTGGTGTGGCGCCGCGCCGAACTGTCATAGGGGCTGATGCGGACAAGGCGGTGAACCCCGCTCTCGGTCTTGGCGTAGCCATAGGCATTCTCGCCCTTGACCTGAATGGTGGCCGACTTGATGCCTGCCTGTTCGCCTGCCTGGTATTCGATCACATCGACCCTGAAGCCGCGCTGTTCGGCCCAGCGGCTGTACATGCGCAGCAGCATTTCGGCCCAGTCCTGGCTTTCGGTGCCACCAGCCCCGGCGTGGATTTCGATGAAGGTATCGTTGCTGTCAGCCTCGCCCGCGAGCAGGGCCTGCACCTTGTCGGCATCGGCGCGGGTCGCAAGGGCAGCGAGCGCAGCGACCCCTTCGTCGATGGTCGCCTCGTCGCCCTCCATCTCGCCGAGTTCGACGAATTCCACCGCATCGGCCATCTGCGCCGAGATGTCGTTGACCGTGCCCACCGCCGCTTCGAGGCGGCGGCGTTCCTTCATCACTGCTTCGGCCTGCTTGGGATTGTCCCACAGCTTGGAATCCTCGACGCGAGCGTTCAGCTCGTCGAGGCGACGAAGGGCGCGATCCCAGTCAAGAAACTTGCGAACGAGCGCCAGCGCAGCCTCGATCCGGTCGATATGGGCCTGCCCTTCGGCACGCATGACTTCAACTCCAACACTGCGCAGAACAGCCGCGCCAAACGGTTCGCGCACCGCTTAGCGAAAGGCCCCGGATTGTAAAGCCGATGCGCGTCAGCGGTGCTTGTTTGCCTTGAGCGCCTGCACTGCTTCCAGCGTCAGTTTGACATGGTCGCGATAGTCCATGTTGGAATAGACAAGCTTGATGGTTCCGTCCTGCCCGATCACGTAGCTGGTCCGCGAGGCCAGACCGGCGGGCAAGTCCTCGCGCTTCAAGGCGACTTCATAGGCTTTGACGATCGCCGGAGTGGCGACGCCCACCGGAAAGGTGTTGCGACAGGCTTCGGTCGAAAACTTCTTCTGGGTGGCAAGATCGTCAGCCGAAAGGCCGATCACGGTGGCGCCCGCCGCATGAAAACGGTCCATCGATTCCGCGAAGGCATGCGCCTCAAGCGTGCAGCCTTGCGTGAAGCTCTTCGGGTAGAAGTAGAGAACGACCGGCCCCTTGCGGAGCGCGGCCCGCAGATTGAACGCGAAAACCTTGCCCGCCATCGCGCCCTGGGTAGCAAACTGCGGCGCCCTTGCCCCTTTCTGCAGCTCCGCCGCGAGAGGCGTGGAGAGGAACAGGGCGGCCAGCGCCGCGGCGGCGAAGGGGATCGATCGCTTCATCATGGTGACAGTCTGCGCCCGCACGGCATGCCTGTCCACCCGGACTTATTGGGCAGCCACGGCTTCGTCGACCGCGCTCGGCGGACTTTCCGTGGGCATGTCGGTCGAATCACCCGGCGGCGGAGCCCCGCCCGAGGTCTGCGCGCGCGCGCCACGCCGCAATGCGGCAAGCAGTGCATCGCGCTGTTTGGCGAGGTCCTCCGTACCGTTGGAGCGCTTCGCCTCGGCATCGGCCTTGAAGGCTTCCCAGATCACCGCTGACTTGGGATCGCTGGTCGGCGTACCTTCGAACACGCGCTTGCCGCTGATCCGGTCGATCTTGACCATGTGAACATCGGATGGGGCGACGAACGGCCGACTGTCCCACCGGGGCCGGGTCGACTGGATGAACTGCTTGAAGATCGGCGCGGCAAAGGTGCCGCCCTGTGCATATCCGCCAAGCGAGCGCGGCTGATCGTAGCCGATATAGACCGCCCCGACCATGTTCTGCGCCCCGCCTGCGAACCACACGTTGGTCGGCCCCGAAGTCGTTCCGGTCTTGCCGAACAGCGGCATGTTGAGATCGCGCAGCGCAACGCCGGTCCCGCGTGTGATCACGCCTTCCAGCATATGCACCACCTGGTAGGCGGTGCGCGCGTCGATCACCTGCTTGCCGCGCGACGGGAAGCGCGGCATCGGCTTGCCGTTCCAGTTCGCCATGTTGCAGGTATCGCACCTGCGGGTGTCGGCGCGCCAGATCACCTTGCCGTTGCGGTCCTGGATGAAATCGATGGTCGAGGCCGGATACTGCACGCCGTTATTCGCCAGCGCTGCATAGGCATTCGCCATCTGCTGCACGGTCGTCTCGCCCGCGCCGAGCGCGAAGGACAGATAGGCCGGATATTTGCCGATGCCCACCCGGTCGATCTGGTGGACGACGTGATCCATTCCGGCGTCGTTGGCAATTCGCACGGTCATGAGGTTGCGCGACTGCTCAAGCCCCCAACGCATCGTGTGGGTGCCGCTGCCACCCTCGTTACCGAAGTTGACGAAGCATTTCTGCCCCAGCTTCGCGCCTTGATAAACGCAGAACTTGCCGTCGACGACCTCGCTCGCCGGGGTCATGCCATAGTCCAGACCGGTCGCGTAAACGAACGGCTTGATCGTCGAGCCGGGTTGGCGTTCGGCCTGAATGGCACGGTTGAAGCTGTCGAGCCCGGCGTCGAAACCGCCCTGCATGGCTAGGACCCTGCCGGTACGCGGATCCTCCACGAGCATTCCGCCCGACACCGCGGGTATGGTCCGCACCGCCCAGGCCTTGCCCCCGGCGGGCGCAGCGGCGATGACATCCCCGGCCTTGAGCGTATCGGGCAGCCCGATCAGGGGGGCGGTCGCCCCATCGACGAACCCGATTTCCGCGTCCGATCCGTCGCGCGACAGAACCAGGCCAACCCGCCAGTCCTGATAGGTGACCGACTTGTTGAGCGTCGCCAGTTCGCCCTGCCAATTGTCCGCATCAACGTTGAGATGTGCGATCGGCCCCGCCCATGGGCGTCCGCCCTGATAGCGCAGCAAGCCTGCCCGCAGGGCGTCCTGCGTGGCTTTCTGCAACTCCGGATCGAGCGAGGTGCGTACCCACAACCCGCCGGCATAGACGCTGTTCGGGCTGTCTTCCGCCTTTTCGCCGTATTCGTCGATCAGGTGGCGGCGAACCTCTTCGACGAAGTACCCCGTCGAGGGATCATAGGCATCGACCCTGCGCGGAATGATGCCGAGCGGCTGGGCCTTGGCCTGCGCAGCCTGCGCCTCCGTCACCGCGCCGTTCTTGACCATCTGGTCGAGCACCCAGTTGCGCCGTTCCATCGCGTCGTCAGCATGATTTGCCCGGCCGTAGGTTTCGGGAGCCTTGGGCAGGATCGCGAGGAATGCGTCCTCAGCCAGGGTCAGGTCGCCCACGTCCTTGCCGAAATAGGCCCGCGCCGCCGCCTGGACCCCAAAGCTCTGACGACCGAGCGGGATTGCATTGAGATAGAGTTCAAGAATCTGCTGCTTGGTCAGCACGCCTTCGATCCGGCGGGCAATGATCATCTCCTTGAACTTTCGCGTGAACGACCGTTCATTGCCAATCAGGATGTTCTTCGCCACCTGCTGGGTGATCGTCGAGCCGCCGCGCCCGCGCTCGCCCGATCCGATCTTGGTGAGATTGTCGATGACCGCCCCGGCAAGGCCGCCGTAATCGACCCCGCCATGGGACCAGAAATTCTTGTCCTCCGCCGAAAGGTAGGCGTTGATCAACGGCTTGGGGAAATCGACGAAGCGCAATTGCACCCGCCGTTCGCGCGCATAGCTGTACACGATCTCGCCATTCACGCCGCGCACCATCGTCGGCAGCGGCGGTTGATAGGTCAGCAGGCTGTCGGCCGAAGGCAGGTTGCGCGTTACCGTTGCCCACAGCAGCAGGTTGAGCCCCACGATCGCCGCCAGCACATAGCCGCCGATCCGGAACCACCGGTTGGCCTGCCATTGTTCATGGAACCACGACCCTGCACCGGTTTCACGCAGGCGGGCGAGCATCGGCGCGACAGCATCGCGCAAACGCCCCCACAGACCACTTGCCTCACGCCGGATGCGCAAATGGATCGATTCAGGCTCTTCGCTATCGGGCATATGTGGCGCGCTCTAGCATGGCGCACGCGGCAATTGCCAGTGGCAACAGGTGTCGTTTCACTGCGCCGTCGCCACGATCAATACTGGAAGCCGGGATCGTTCGGCCCCGGCATGTTGCGGGTTCGCGCGAAGAACACCTGGATTGCCTTCGCCGTCACCTCGGCGAATGTCGCTTGTCCGCCCGGCGAAGTGAGCCGGTCCGAATCCGCCGGATTGCTGATGTAGCCGGTTTCGAAAAGAATGGACGGCAGATCTGGCGATTTCAACACGGCAAAGGCGGCCGATTGCTCGGACCTTTCGCGAAACGGTATCCGGCCCGCTCCTTCGCGAAGGATCAGGTTGGCGAATTGCTGCGAATGCGCCAGGGCATCGCGCTGCGAAAGATCGACGAGGATCGAACTCACCGTCTCGCTCTGTTTGCCAAGGTTGACGCCGTTGACGACGTCGGCGGCGTTCTCGCGGGCCGCGATCTTGTTGGCCGCCTGGCTGCTGCCCTTGTCCGACAGCGTATAGACCGATGCGCCGCTGGCGTCGGCGTTATCCCCGGTGCTGTCGGCGTGGATCGAAATGAACAGGTCGGCATCAAGCCGCCGGGCGATGGACGATCGTTCGGCCAGGACCAGGAAGCGATCATCCGACCGGGTCAGCGCCACGCGCACGCCGCCGCGCTTGAGCAATTCGGCACGCAGCGCCCGGGCGAGAGCCAGCGTTACGTCCTTTTCCCTCAGCGGCCCCGTGCCCGCGCCAGGATCCTTGCCACCATGCCCGGCGTCGATCACCACCAGCGGGCGGCTGGCATCCTGCGGGCCTTCGATCGGCGGCAATCCGAGCGGCCCTTCCGCAGGCGGCAGGTCCACGTCGACGACATAGCCGTACCCCCGACCGGGCGCACCAAACAGCCGATCGGCCCCGACCATTGCGGCGAAAACCGCAATCGGCGCAAGGAACAGGACAAGGACCAGCAGCCACCGACGCATTGCCCTTCCCGCTTAAAGTCTGCGGACGCTGTGCGCAATCGTCGAGGCGGGCGAAGCGGGCCGTCCAATGACTTGCCGCCCTTGCGAAGCTTTGCTACGCACCCATATCACCGGGACGGACCTGTCCCGATCCTCCCCCGTTATTTCCCGCATATCCTTGCGCGAAGCGGCATTTCGGATCGGCAGGCCCCGGAGGGAGAACCCGGAACCTTTGCCCCGGGATCAAACAGGTTGATGCTGGAATGAAAAGCCTTTCGCCGTTTTGTCCGACGCAGCCCATCGGGGTGCGGGCGGCTTGGACGGCCGGTCGTGCGCGCCTCTTGATGCCGCGCCTTTTCGTTGCTGCAGACACGCACCACGCCGCCGGAGCCGCACATGGCACCGGCACTTCGAACACTACCGCCGCTCGATTCACGACTGGCGGAGTTCCCGCACAAAGCCGCGCCAATCCTTGGGACGCCTCGTTACAGGCCACCCGAAACCGGCGCGCATGGAGAGATTTTAATGACAACGCGCATGCTGATCGATGCGCGCCACCCGGAAGAGACCCGGGTGGCGGTGCTAAAGGGCAACCGGATTGACGAATTCGACTTTGAATCTGCCGAACACAAGCAGATCAAGGGCAACATCTACCTGGCCAAGGTTACCCGCGTAGAGCCGTCGTTGCAGGCGGCCTTCGTTGATTTCGGCGGCAATCGCCATGGCTTCCTGGCCTTCAGCGAAATCCACCCGGACTATTACCAGATCCCCAAGGAAGACCGTGAGGCCTTGCT
>JAGWUU010000176.1 GCA_028868335.1 Sphingomonadales bacterium
GCAGGATCTGGGCAAGGCCGAGGATATGTACGGCCGCGCTGCTGCGCTGGGCCACTTGCAGGCCGCCGACAACTTTGGCCTGTTGATGTTTCAGCGCGGCGAACAAGCGCGCGCCATCCCCTACATCACCGCCGCCGCCGATCGCGGCGAGCCGCGCGCACAATATCTGCTCGGCATCGCCCACTTCAACGGCCAACTTGTCGCGAAGGACTGGGTGCGCGCCTATGCCCTCGTCAGCCTCGCGCAGCAGGCTGGAGTCGGACCGGCGGTCACCGCGCTCAAGCAGATGGACGGCTACATTCCGCTCGACCAACGCCAGCAGGCTGTCGCCCTGGCATCCGAGTTGCAGAGCCGGTCTGAAGCGAGCCGCAACCGTCAGGTTGCCGCGGCCGATCTGGGAACGGTCGCGCCAGCCACACCGCCGACCGCCAGGTCTGTCCTTGGGGCAGCCACCCCAAGGCCGCCATTGGTTGCGGATGCCAGCGGCGCGGTGGCCGCCGCGCAGCGCGCCGCGGGCGCCGACAGCCCGGCAACGGCGGGTGCCGACTATGCCCGTCCGGCAGTGGCCAGACCTGTGACCGCGCCACCCAAGCCTGCCCCGGTCGCAGCGGCCCTCACAGCGCCGTCACGGACGGCACAGCCCAAGGCGTCCGCCGTCGCGGCACCGGCAACAGGCGGATCGTGGCGGATCCAGCTTGGCGCCTTCGGCGTTGCCGCCAACGGTGATGCGCTATGGGCGAAGGTAAGGGGACGACCCGAACTTGCCGCGCACCCGCGGATCAACGCCAAGGCCGGCGCGATTACCAAGCTTCAGGTCGGCGGCTATGCCAATGAGGCGTCTGCGCTGGCCGCCTGCGCCAAGCTGAAGGCAAGTGGGCAGACCTGCATCGCCGTGACCAACTGAGCGGGTGACACTGACGGCGCCTCCGCGGCTGCGCGCGCTTGACCTCATCCGCGGGGTTGCCGTCCTTGGCATTTTGACGGTCAACATCGCCAGCTTCGCCGCTCCCGGATCGGCAACCCTTTCACCCGATCTCCCCCAGCCGGGCAGTGCGGCTGATCATTGGGCTTACGCCACCACTCTCGTCTTGTTCGAAGGCAAGATGCGCGCTCTCTTCAGCATGTTGTTCGGGGCGAGCATGTTGCTTTTCATCGAACGCCAGGACGCTGCCGGACGCGATGGAATCGCCCTTCAGGTGCGTCGGCTGCTCTGGCTCGCCCTGATCGGCTACGCCCACTTTGCACTGCTATGGAACGGCGACATCCTGTTTCTCTATGCCTGTGTGGGACTGGGAGCGATGTTCCTGCGCCAGGGAAATCCGATCGCACTGGCTTTGTCCGGTTTGTTGCTGTTTGCCGCATGGCAAGGCATTGGCGCATCGGCTTGGCTACCCAGCGCCGCGCAGGAAGCCCGCATCGCCGCAGGTACGGCGACCCCCGCCGATCAATCGGCCCACGCCAACCTCGTGGAACAGCGCCGCCGGGACGATCAAACCGACACCGCCGAAGCGCTCGACTCCTTTACCGGCGCGGCCAAGGCCCGGCTCGAGCGAGATTCCGGCTATCCGCTTCGGGTCGTCGCCTACAACTGGGGTGAAACGCTGACCTACATTCTGTTTGGCATGGCCTTGCTGCGCAGCGGATTCTTTGACGGGAACTGGCCCCGGCGGATGATGATTCGCCTTGCCTGCGTCTCGCTGTTCGCGGGGCTGTTCCCGACACTGGCCTTCGCCGCCTGGGCTGAAATGAGCGCCTACCCGCAAGCCGCCATGCATCTGGCGCTGTCATACGGCCTCGGTTTCCCGCATTTGCTGATGGCGCTCGGCTATGCCGCGCTGCTGATGCTTGCCGCGCCACGCTTGCTGGCAACCGCCCCCGGACGCTGGATTGAGGCGGCAGGCCGCGCCGCATTTTCCAACTACCTTGGCACCACCCTGTTGATGACCGCGCTGTTCTCCGGCTGGGGCCTGGCCCTGTTTGGCGAATACGGCGCGGCGGCGCGCTGGTACTTCGTTCTGCTAGGGTGGGCAGCCATGCTTTGCTGGCCAACGCCGTGGCTTCGATTCTACCGGTGCGGGCCGCTCGAATGGCTGTGGCGCAGCCTCACCGAATGGCGCATCCTGCCCATCCGCCGATCGCCGGTCAGGACCTGAACGGGTTTTTCGGGCTACGCAGCATCAACCGCACCGGCACGGCATCAAAGCCCAGATCGCGGCGAATACCGTTCACGAGATACCGCTGATAACTCGCCGGCAGTTCGTCGAGCCGGGTGCCGAACAGCACAAAACCGGGCGGGCGAATCTTGGCCTGCGTGATGTAGCGCAACTTGATCCGCTTGCCGCCCGGCGCTGGCGGCGGATTCTTGGCTAGCGCTTCATCAAACCAGCGATTGAGCAGGCCGGTCGGCACCCGCTTCGACCACGCGGCACGTACCTCGAATGCCGCCTTGAGCAACGTGTCGAGGCCCTTCCCCGTCCGCGCCGATACGGCCAGCAGCGGCAGGCCTTTGACCTGCGCCAGCCCTTCGTCAAGCGCGCCCCGAATGCCGTTGAACAGGGCAGATGCGTCTTCCGCGACGTCCCACTTGTTGATCGCGACAAGCAGGGCGCGACCTTCTTCCAGAACCATCGAAGCGATCTTGAGATCTTGATGCTCGAGCCCGCGCGTCGCATCGAGCAGCAGCACCACGACCTCGGCAAAGTCGATCGCATGGCGTGCATCGGCAACGGCAAGCTTTTCCAGCTTGTCGACCACCAGCGCTTTCTTGCGCATTCCAGCGGTATCGATCAGCCGCACCGGGCGCTCCTCGCCGCTGTCGGGGTCGGTCCAGCGCCAGTCGACCGCGATCGAATCGCGGGTGATCCCGGCCTCGGGCCCGGTCAGCAGGCGGTCCTCCTTGAGGAGCGCGTTGATCAGCGTCGACTTGCCCGCGTTGGGCCGCCCGACGATCGCCAGCTTGAGCGGGGCGCGGTTGAGCGCTTCCTCGTCCTCGTCCTCATCCTCGGCAGCCGCCTCGTCGCGCTCGCGCTGGCCTTCGTCGAGATGCGGCAGCAGCGCCTCGAACAGGTCGGCCATGCCTTCCCCGTGTTCCGCCGACAGCGCGACGGGATCGCCCAGCCCCAGGGCGAAAGCCTCGAACAGGCCGTGGTCGCCCGCCTTGCCCTCGGCCTTGTTGGCGACGACCACGATCGGCACGGTGCTTTCGCGCAGATAGCGGGCGATCTCCTCGTCGAGCGGGGTAAGGCCGGCACGCGCGTCAATTACGAACAGCGCAACGTCGGCGCCTTCCAGCGCGGCCTCGGTCTGCTTGCGCATCCGCCCAGGCAGGGTCGCGGCGTCCTCGTCCTCCCACCCGGCGGTATCGACCACCATGAAATCGAGCCCGAGCAGATGCGCTTCGCCAAATCGACGGTCGCGCGTCACTCCCGGCTGGTCATCGACCAGCGCCAGCTTCTTGCCGACCAGCCGGTTCCACAGCGTCGACTTGCCGACGTTGGGACGACCGATGATGATGACTTGGGGAAGCGCCATTTTCGCCACCTGACGCCACCGACGCGGTTTGGCAAGCCGCGCGTAAAAATCTTGCGGTGCCGTTAACCACACCATGCAGGCTGATACTAACTGCAAACCGAGCAGAAACACGCGGCATGAAACACGCATTCGCCTTGCTCGCCGGCCTGCTCCTGACGCTCGAAGCGGGGCCCGCGCTGGCCGACGCCATTGTCGATGACAGCCGCCTCGTGTCAGGCGGCGGCAGTGCCGCGCTTCCGCCCTATCTGCAGTGCGTGCCCTATGCCAGGCAGGTTTCGGGCATCGCCATCTATGGCGACGCCTGGACGTGGTGGAGCCAGGCGGAAGGGCACTATGCGCGTGGCTACCGCCCGAAGGTTGGCGCGGTCATGGTATTCAAGCCGCACGGCAACTCGACCCTGGGCCACGTCGCCGCAGTCAGCAGGATCGTCGATGCCCGTACAGTACTTGTCCGTCACGCCAACTGGAGCCCGATCAACGGCCGCCGTGGCCAGATCGAGGACAACGTCAAGGTAGTCGACGTTTCACCCGACAACGACTGGAGCGAAGTCCGCGTCTGGTATGCTCCGATCGACGATCTTGGCGGATCGCACTGGCCGATCGAGGGCTTCATTTATCCCGGCAAACCCAAAAGGGGTGAACTGCATCTTGCGTCGACAGGCGGCATCGGACCGAACAAGTCCCGGTCCGCCAAACCGACGTCGGCCAGAGAACTCGCGACGCTCGATCCGATCGGCGCGATCATCAAACGCGAGATGCGCTGGTAATCAGGCCTTCGCGATCGGCGGATCGTCGCCCAGATCCTCGTACCACGCCTCGACGGGACCATTGAGCTTGAGCGTCAGAGGCTGACCGTTGCGGTCCATCGTCCGCCCGGCCTGGACCCGCACCCATCCCTCGGAGATGCAATACTCCTCGACATTGGTACGGACCACACCCTTGAAGCGGATGCCGATGCCGCGCTGGAGCTTGTCGGCATCGAAGAATTCGCTGCGCGGATGGATCGCAAGGCGGTCGGGCGGAAGGTCTGGGCCTGTCTGGGTGTCGTCGCTCATGGGAAAGCGCCTCTAGATGCTGATCGCGGCTTGTCAATTCGCTGCAGCTTCTCTAAGGGCCGCGCTTCCCAGGGAAGTGGGCGCGTAGCTCAGCGGTAGAGCACACCCTTCACACGGGTGGGGTCACAGGTTCAATCCCTGTCGCGCCCACCATTTATGTCTTCGGATTTATTTGGTCGTTTGATCCACTTCCCCGGTCGGCATTGTCGCAGCATGTGGTACCCCGGCGCGATACTGTGACAGCCTGGCGACGTGGTCTTTGGCGGGAATTCAGGCAGGTCCTGCTGACTGGCCCTATAGGCGACGATCCATCGCGACGTGCCATCTGCGCACGATAGCCGCGGCGTGGTCGGCAACGATGGTGGCGCTCAACCGGCTCAGCGCTTCCCAGTTGTCGACCCCATGCTCAAGGAAGTTGGTCCGCAAGTGCTTCTTGAACGACTCGGCGCTCAGCCCCAATCGCTCGCGGCAGTCGGTCCGTGAATGGCCAAGGAGCGCGTCGTAGGCGATCTTTCTTTGCAGGGCGGTCAACGACCGGCCAAACAGGAATTCGATGAGGGCAACCTCCTTGGCGAATTGCAGTTCGAGATCGACCATCAGGACTTCTTGTCGATCTCGGCCATCGCCGGGCAACACATGCATGCGCTTCGCCGAACAATGCAGGCGTCCATCCGGCACCGGCATGCTCATTTCGGCTGGCTGCAACTGGCCAATGAGCGATGCCAGAATCATGACAAATCCTGGAGCAGTGCGAGGCTGGGCAAGCATCGGAAGGTTTTGCCGAAGCAGGTGGCTGTTGCAGAGCAGCCGCTCCGCTTCTTCGTCGATGGCGAGCAGCTCATGCCCGTCAAGGCTTGCGACCAGATGCGCGCTCGACGTTCCCAGTCGGCACCACTGCGACGAATCGGATCGTTCGTCGAGAGCAATGGCCATAAGCGGGGCCACCGGTGCCAGTGCCTCGGCATGAAGCTGCGTGAACGGTCGGTTCGGCGCGTTGAAGGCGAAGAACGCGCCTTTGCCCCTGCTCGACATGTCGAGCATGTAGCGGTGGTTTATCGGCACGCAGAGATGATGATAAATATTCCCGCGCTCAAATGTCTCCTGCATGCCGGGTGCCAGCATCTTCCCGATTTCCGGACCTTCGCCGCACACCAGGCCATGCGCGCTGATTTCCTCGCCGTCGTTGAACAGATCATCGAACCGGGTGACGAACAGATCCTTTAGCTCGGGCGGCGCGGTTTCATGGTAGAAGCCCGAGGGCTGGCCATCGTCACCGATCCAGATCAGCAACCCGGCATCGGCATCGATCAATTCGCGAACTGCCGCACAAAACGGCGATGCGATCGCCTGCAGGCCTGCTCCGCAATGACACAGCAGAGCGATCTTTTCGAGCAACCGCCGCCGCCTGATCGCCCCACGCGCAAGCCGTGAATGCACGCAATTCCCCCTGTTTTCTGTATCCTTGCAGAAATCATGCGGCCTGAGAAGCACGTTTGCCTCCCCTTAGGGGGAATGATTCCGCCCTGTCCGGCAAAGGCCGTCATTTGTGGCATCCACTTGCCGGGATGATGGGCAATCGCCACCGGTTCGGGCGTGACTGTTGCGTGCGGCGCGGGTTGCCGCCATAGCCGCGAGCACCATGCACGACATCAAGTTCATTCGCGAAAACCCCCAGGCCTTTGACGCCGGCCTCGCCCGGCGCGGGATCCAGCCGCAGTCTGCAGCGATCCTGGCGATCGACACGGAAAGGCGTTCGGTCGCGACCCGGATGCAGGAGGCACAGGGTCGGCGTAATGACGCCTCGAAGCTGATCGGCGCGGCGATGGGCCGTGGCGACAAGGCCGAGGCCGAACGGCTGAAAAGTGAAGTTGCCAGTCTCAAGGACACGCTCCCCACGCTTGAGGCAGAGGAGCGCGAATTGACCCAGCGCCTCACCGATACTCTGGCGATCATCCCCAACATCCCGCTCGACGATGTGCCGGAAGGCGCGGATGAAGCGGGTAACGTCGAGGTCAGCCGCTGGGGCACCCCGCGCACTTTCAGTTTCACGCCTGCCGAACACGCCGACATCGGCCCCGCCCTGGGCCTCGATTTCGAAACCGGTGCCCTGATTTCCGGCGCGCGCTTTACGTTCCTGCGCGGCCAGATGGCGCGGTTGCAGCGCGCGATCGGGCAGTTCATGGTCGATCGCCAGACTGGCGCCAACGGCTATACCGAATGCAGCACTCCGGTACTGGTACGCGACGAGGCGATGTACGGCACCGACAAGCTGCCCAAGTTCGCCGA
>JAGWUU010000177.1 GCA_028868335.1 Sphingomonadales bacterium
CTGCTCAGCGTCTATGGCGGCAAGATCACCACCTATCGCCACCTTGCCGAGGAAGCGGTCGACCTGCTCGCTCCGCGGGTGACAGCCCTGACCGGCGGCGCATGGACGACAACGCGGCCCTTGCCTGGCGGAGACTTCGCCGTCGACGGGCTGGAAGCGCTCAAGGCCGAACTGGCAAAGGCGCATACCGATCTCGACGAAGCGAGCGTGGATCGCGTGGCCCGCGCCTATGGCACCCGCGCGCGCCGCTGGCTCGACCAGCCAAGGGGGCGCGACTTCGGTGCCGGACTCAGCCAGGCGGAGGTCGACTATCTGATCGCCGAGGAATGGGCGCTCACCGCCGAGGACGTGTTGTGGCGGCGCACCAAGCTGGGGCTGCGCTTGAGCCAGCAGCAGCAGGCAGCTCTGGCGGACTATCTGGGAAGCCGGGGCGATGCGCAGGTGTCGAAAGGTTCAGCCTGATCCGACCGATGGCGGCGCGCTACACCAGTCCCATTCCCCGCCAGGCCAGATCGGCGAACTCGCACAGCAGAGGCCGGGTATCGCGGGGGTCGATGATGTCCTCGATCCCGAAGATTTCGGCGGTGCGGAAAGGGCTGCGCACGCGGTTGAGCCGTTCGCGGATCGCTTCGAGGTGGGCAAGCGGGTCCTCCGCCGCCTCGATCTCGGCCTTGTAGGCCACCTCGATTCCGCCCTCGATCGGCAGGCTGCCCCAGTCGCCGGAAGGCCAGGCGAAGCGGTACTGGAATGTCTCCGCATTGCTCATCGCGCTGCCCGCTATGCCGTAGGCGCGGCGGATCACCACGCTGCAAAGCGGTACGGTCGCTTTGTAGATCGCGTTCATCGCCTGGACGCCATAGCGGATCGTTCCCGCCATTTCCGCCTCGCGCCCGATCATGAAGCCGGGATTGTCGACCAGGTGGACCACCGGCAGGCGAAACTGATCCGCCAGCTTGATGAAGCGTTCGGCCTTTTCGCTGGTGCGGGCTTCCCACGATCCGCCAAGAAAGCTGGGATCGCTGGCCAGCACCGCCACCGGCCAGCCGTCGAGCCGGGCAAAGGCGGTAATCGCGGCGCGGCCCCACAGCTTGCCCATTTCGAACACCGACCCCACATCGAACACCATGTCGAGCAGGCGGCGCATCGAATAGACCTGCTTGGCCTCGCGCGGGACCATTCCGATCAGCTTCTGTTCGCGCCGGTCGACCGGATCGGCGTTGGCGGTGCGGGGCGCGGCCTGGCCGACGGAGCCGGGAAGGTATGACAGGAAGCGGCGGGCGCGGGCGAAGGCTTCCTCCTCGCTCGCCACCTCCTCGTCAACCACGCCGTTGCGGGTGTGGATGATCGAGCCGCCGAGCGACTCCTTGTCGGACGGCTCGCCGATCGCCTCGACCACGGCGGGACCGGCGGCGAACAACTGGCTCAGGCCCTTGACCATGATCGAATAGTGGCTGGCCACCACCCGCGCCGCGCCAAGGCCCGCCGTGGGGCCAAGCGAAAGGGCGACCACCGGCACCGTCTCGAGGTTCTTGACCACGTCGCCCCACCCGGGGACGGCGGGCACATAGGTCGCGCCGATCATTTCCAGCGTCTTGACCGAGCCGCCCCCGCCGGTGCCGTCGATCATCCGGATCAGCGGAATCCTGAGCGTGTGCGCCATCATTTCGCACTGTTCGAACTTGCGCCGGATCGCCGCGTCGGCCGCCCCGCCGCGTACCGTGAAATCATCGGCGCTCGCCACCACCGGACGACACTCGATATTGGCGCGGCCGAAGATCAGGTTCGACGGGGCGAGGTCGATCAGCTCCCCGTTCTCGTCATAGCTGCCCTTGCCGGCGATCTTGCCGATTTCGCGGAAGCTGCCGGGATCGACCAGCCCCTTGATCCGCGCCCGTGCATCAAGCTTGCCCCGCGAATGCTGGCGGGCAACCTTGTCCGGCCCGCCCATTTGCTCGGCCAGCTTGCGGCGGCGGCGCAGTTCCTCGACTTCGCTCTTCCAGGTCATTCGCTCTCCTCGCGACGGCTTGTGGCACCGTGAAGCGGTGGATTCTTGGGGACACTGGCTAAGCCCCGCGCGCCGACGCCGCAATGCCCCTTGCACTTGTCTTGTGCCGCCACTAGAGCGGCGCGCAATTGCAGGGTTTTCCCAACGGGGCAGTTCCATGTCTGAGTCTGATCGTTTCAATACCATTGCCGGATGGACGCTGGGTGCTGGCATCGTGGCTCTTGGCCTGTCGGCAATATCAAGCGGCTATTTCAAGGCTGACAAGTTCCACGCGCCGAAGGAAGAAGCTGCGGCCAGCGGCGGCGGAGCGGCTGCTGCCGTGCCGATCGAAACCCTGCTCGCCAGCGCCGATCCCGCCAAGGGCGAAGCGGTGTTCAAGAAGTGCGCCAGTTGCCACACCGCCAACCAGGGCGGAGCCAACGGCATCGGCCCGAACCTCTACGGTGTGCTGGGCGATTCGATCGGCACCGGTCGTGGCGGCTTCGCCTTCTCCGCTGCGCTCAAGGCCAAGGGCGGCAAGTGGGACTTCGCCAGCCTCAACCAGTGGCTGACCAACCCCAAGGCTTTCGTTCCGGGCACTGCGATGAGCTTTGCCGGCCTCAGCGATCCCGTTGAGCGCGCCAACCTGATGGCCTGGCTCAACACGCAGGGTTCGAACCTGCCGCTGCCCGCAGCGCCTGCCGCCGCTCCTGCGGCTACCGCTGGTGCCGGGGCTGCTGCGGCCGCCGTGGTCGGTGATGCCGCCGCTGGTGAGAAGAGCTTCGCCAAGTGCAAGGCCTGCCACACCATCAACGCCGGTGGCGCCAACGGCATCGGTCCGAACCTTGCCGGCATCTACGGCGATTCGGTTGCCCAGGGCCGTGGCGGCTTTGCTTTCTCCGATGCGCTCAAGGCCAAGGGTGGCAAGTGGGACGATGCCAGCCTCGATGCCTGGCTGACCAACCCCAAGGGCTATGCCGCGGGCACCAAGATGACCTTTGCCGGCATCTCCGACCCCAAGGAACGCGCCAACGTGATCGCCTACCTCAAGACCGCCAAGTAAGGCGCGTTACTGAGGGATGCCTGAAAGGGGCGGGGCCGCAGGGCTCCGCCCTTTTTCTTTGGTGCGCCCCGGCTTGGGCCGCTTCTGGCGCGAGACTAGCCCGTACAGCGACACCAGCGATCGCAGCATGGCGAACTCCGAAGGTGCGGCAAGGTAGCTTGGACGCCACTGTGGCTGGTACTTGGCCTTGTAGCTGCGCAGGCCCGTGAATCCGTAAAAGCGCTCACCGCGCCGGAACAGATAGGCCCCCGCACGCCCGAGCAATGGGGCGAGGCGATGGCGGGGCAATCCGGCCAGCGGAGTCAGCCCGAGGTTGAAGCCGCGGTATCCGTGCGCCGATCCCCAGCGCATCAGTTCCACGAACAGCAGATCCATCGTTCCATATGGCAACCTTGAGCGGTGGCGCATCAGATCGACCGAAAGCTCTTCATGGTTGGGCAGGGCGAGCACGTTGGCGAAGGCGACGATCCGGCCTTCGCGCCGAACCACGGCGCAGGGAAAGCGGGCAATGTAGGCCGGATCGAACCGGCCCAGGCTGAAGCCCTTCTCGCGCTGCTGCTTGTCGTTCAGCCATTCGTCGGAAACCGCGCGCAGTTCGGGCATTGCCGCCTTTGTCTGCGCGCGTGTCAGCATGGCGAATTCCGCGCCCTCGGCCCCCGCGCGCCGCACCGAATAGCGCAGCGACTTGAAGCCCTTGCCGTCAAGCGAGAATCCGGCCAGCGGGACGAGCGCTTCCTCGCCATACTTGGCCACGCGAAATCCCATGTCGATGACGAAGGGCAGGCTGCGCTCGCTCAACTGGTAGAACAGCATGATTGCCTGCGCTGCGTAGCAATGCTCGCGCAGGCGCCAGAACAGAGCGGACCAGCGATCCTCGTGGCCCACCGGATCGCCCAGCGCGACCCAGGTTCCCCCGCGCACGCCGTACATGATGAAGGCATCGCCTTCCGGGGCGTAGAGAAACCGCTTGTCTCCGCTGAGGGCAAGAAAGGCGTCGCTGTGGCGCGCCTCTGCCACGGCCCGATCGAACACCGCTTCGTCGAGCGGGGCGTCGGAAACCGTGGGGCGCGCAGGCCGGAACATGCGCAGCAGTGCAAAGCCGAGCAGCAGCATCCCGCCCGCAAGGGTTGCCCGCAGGAAGCGCGGCGCGCCGTCAATCACGACGAAGCGCCACCACAAGGCATCCGAGTATTCGACGTGCTTGTAGGCGAACAGCCCGACCGCGACCGAACCGAGGAACGCGGCGATTGCGGCGATGGTCCACTGCGGGCTGAGCGGTTCGCTGGTCAGTGCCGTGCGTCGGTTGAACGATCCGCGCGACATTTGCAGCAAACCGGCGATCACCAGACAAACAGTCGCCTCTTCGTAATCGAGGCCCTTGAGGATCGAGAACACCGCGCCCGCCAGCAGCAGCGCCCGCGCCAGCACGAATGCCCCGTCGAGCCGCCGCCACAGTCCCTGGGCGACCAGCAGAAGCACGGTTCCGGCAAGGCTCGCGGCGATGTGGGAGGCTTCGGTGAAGGGCATCGGCACCACCTGGGCGAGTTCCTTCGCGCGGTAGCGGAGCGCAGGGGTCGCACCGGAAAGCAGCAGCATGATGCCGCCAACGAAGGTCAGGCTTCCCAGCAACAGCGGCGCCAGCGCTTCGACCCCGAATCGTCCCGCCGCGGCCACGTCACCGGCCATCTTGCCCTGCAAGGCACCCCGTTCGTGAAGCAGCAGCAGAATCGCAGCCGCGAACAGCGGGACGAGGTAGTAGATGGCGCGGTAGGCAAGCAGGGCGGCCAGAACCTCGGGTCGGTTGGCCGGGAGGGCTGCAAGCATCACCGCCTCGAACACACCGACCCCGCCGGGGACGTGGCTGATGAGAGCGATGATCATCGCCACGGCATAGGCCGTGAAAAGAAGCGGATAGGCAGACGATGACAGGCCCGGCACGAGGACGAACAGCGCGGCGCTGGCAGTCGCCAGGTCGGCCACGGCGGTCAGCAGCAAGCGGGACCACTGCCCCAGCGACGGTGCCGGGATTTGCCATGAGCCGATGCGAAGCCGGGTAACGCCCGCAAGGCGCAGCGCCATTGGCGCCAGACCCAGCACGATCAGCAATGCACCGGCAGGGCGGACCAACTCATCCGATCCCGCCAGCAGAGGCAGGTCGCCGCCGCTCGTCAGCAATCCGAAACCGGCGAGAACCGTCACTCCGCACCAAAACGTGGTACTGGCTATCGCGATCACGGCGCCGATCAGTCCGGGTTCGACCCCCTCGCTGCGATAGATGCGAAACCGCGCGCTTCCGCCGGTCAGCAGCGACAGCCCGAGATTATGGCTGAGGGTATAGCTGGTAAACGAGGCAAGCGCGGCCTTGCGCCAGGGAAGCGGGTGGCCGACCGCCTGCAACGCGATATGATCGTACCACGTCAATGCAAAGTAGCTGGCGGCGGTAAGCGCCATGCTCAGCCCTAGCCGATCCGACGGAATATCCCGGAACGCATGGCGCAACTGGCGGTAGGAAACCTCGCTCGCCAGGCGCTGCAAGGCGAGCAGCCCCAGCAGGCTGACAATCGTTATGATGATCCCGGTGAGGATGCGACGATGGCGTGAAAGCCAGGTAGGCATGACTGGATCGCCGGGTCGTCAGACCCGTTGCCAGGTTTGATGCTTGCAGATGAGGCCGCGCAGAATGCACCCCGAAATGTCGAGCTTGGTATCGGCTTTTGCAACGATATTGGAAAAGAAGGTGCCCTGCATGTCAGGGACATAGACCTTGCCGTGCCAGCTATTCGCGCCGCTGCGGCGGTAATCCTGCAGCAATTGCGTTCCGATCAGCGGTTCGCGAACCCCTGATTCGCGCGCGTCGACGATCGCTTCGGGAGCGGCCCAGACTATCTCGCCGGTCAGTTTCGGGCCATTCGCTTCGATCCGTACCTGTAAAGTCCCATCAGGATTGCGCCAGATTCCAGTCGGATCGACCGGCAGGCGCGCCGCGTCAGTGGCCAGAACAGCCGCGCTGGACAGAAGCGCCACGCTCGCAATAATGGTGCGGACAGAGTTCACTCAATCAATTCCCGAAATCGAAACTTTGGTTATGGCAGTGCCTGATCTGACTCGCCGTGTACACCAAATGAACTGTGAGTAGGACCAAAAGTTAAAGCATTCCGCATCGCCCCGCCCAAAGCGGCCGAATCGAAGCGCAGATTGTGTCCGCCGGGCAGGGCGATCAGTTGCAGTCCGGCCAGGCGCAGATCGGGGCATAGGCTTTCTGCTTCGTCTTGACCATAGATACAGGTAATCGGCACGAATCCGGCGGCGCGCGCGGTTGGCATCGCATCCTGCCCGACCCCGCTGAGGCCCAGCATTTCGAGCGGAGAAACCCGGAATTCGATCGTCTTGCCCGGCGCGACGAGAACGGCGGCGGCGATTTTCGCGCGGTCTGCGGGCGGCATCCGGGCAAGGGCGACATGCAGCATGTCGGCGCCAAACGAATGTCCGATGAGCACCACCCGCGATGTCCCGCCCAGCGCGGCCGCCTGGCGAACCGCCGTGTTCACCAGTCGAACGACCTCCTCGGGACGGCGCTCGCGGTTGAAATAGGTCGCGCTGTTGACCGCGACCACGGCAAACCCTTCGCCGCGCAGGGTTTCAATGATCCCCGAACTCAACCCCAGAACGGGGCCGACATCGCTGGACAGGTAAACCGCGGCGCGCGGAAGGGCGGCGGGCCTCGTCGACCGATAGGTGGTCAGCACGGTCCCGCCGAACCATCC